>NZ_JBHWIV010000033.1:0-86830 GCF_042731675.1 Kitasatospora sp. NPDC059827
GTGGATGCACACGAGCGGTTCCCGAACGAGGCCGACAGATCCCGTTGAGGACCCGAGGTCAGTCAGGAGGCGGGTCAGACCTGCCCGGGAACCGCTCATGAACATCCTCACTGTCAGGAGGCGAAGGCCCGCTCCAGCCGGGGGATCAGGTCCCGGAGGTCCTGTTCCCAGCAGTAGGCGTTGTGGCCGCCGTTGCACTGGCTCCCCCAGGCGGAGCCGTCGCCGTAGTCGACGTAGTAGTAGGGCATGCCCAGGGCGTCCATGTGCTCCTTGACGTGCTTGGACGCGCCTTCGAGCCAGAACTCCAGGTCGGTGGGCGAGCCGTGTCCGTTGCCGACGTAGATGGAGACCCCGACGCCGGCGAGCCGGTCCATGTGCTGGGAGGGGTCGGCCGCGTTCCACCGCCAGTCCGCGTTGAACACCGGGTAGGGGGTGCCGAACAGGGCGTCGCTGTCCACGCCCGGCTTGTAGGGGTCGTTGTTCGGGTCACCGCAGGACCCGGAGGCCGAGCCGCAGAGCGCGCCCTGGGCGTCGATGAGGGAGGCGACGACGGCCAGTCGCAGGTCCATGGAGTCGGCCGACAGGTCGATGTCCCCGGACAGGGACGCGGTCTGGCTGAACAGGTCGGGGCGGTCCTGGGCGTAGTGGAGGGCGCCGAACCCGCCCATGGAGACCCCGGCGACGGCGCGGCCCTTCTTGGTGGCGACGGTGCGCAGGTTCGCGTCGATGAACGGGATCACCTGGTTGAGGTGGAAGTTCTCCCAGTTCTGGGCGCCGAGCTGGGTGTTCTGGTTGAGCCAGTTCGCGCACCAGCCGCGGGCGCCGCCGTCCGGGATGACGGTGATCATCGCGTTGGACGTGGTCAGGGCCGGGTAGTTCTGCTGGATCGGGTCGTCGGGCGAACCGTGCAGGAAGTACAGCACCGGGTAGCGCCGGGTCGGGTCGTCGCCGTAGCCGCTCGGCAGGATGATCTTGATGTGGTGCTTGCCGGTGACCTCGGGGGTGGTGACGGTGAGGTAGAAGTTGGTGGGGCCGCCCACGCTCGTGTCGACCTGGGTCAGGCCGTACCCGTCCGTCATCCGCGGCGGTAGCCCGGTGCCGACCGCGGCGGCGGCCCGGGCCGGAGCGGTGGCCTGGGCGGGAGCGGCCGGAGCGGCCGTGGTGGCCGTCCCGAGGATGCCGGCGACGGCGGCCAGCAGGGCCACCAGCCTTCGCCGGCGGTGCGGTGTCCTCGTCATGGTGGTCCCCCTCGTGGGTGTGGTCGGGTGCGGCGCGGTCTCGGCCGGGGTCTCAGTCAAGGACCTTGACCTCCAGGGCCGGTGAGGCCGCGATCTGCTCCTCGGTGTAGCGCTCGGGCGCCCACTGGCCGGTCGAGAACAGCTTGGTCTGGTCGGCGTAGTGCGGCGAGTTCGGGTTGGCGGACTGGGAGTAGGCCAGCACCGAGGCAGCCTGCGGCGGCCCGTCGGCGGTGAACCGGGTCTCCTGGATGAAGCTGGAGCCGAAGGTGATGTCGAACTTGCCGTCGACCGTGCCGGGCGTGACCACGTTCAGCACGCCCGTTTCGTGGATCGCGCCGGGGACCGGGATCTGCTCGCCGTTGCGGGTGACCTTCTGGACGTCCGACAGCCGCGCGTCCAGCGCGATGCCGGCGTTGCGCAGGGAGAGCACGGCCCGGGCGACCGAGTTGCGGACGACGTCGTTGCCGGCGTCCAGCGAATTGGGCGTGTGCACCGGGTCCTTGGGGTCGAAGGGCACCCGCCAGGGCAGCTTCTCGATCGCCTGCCCGCCGCCCAGGAGGAACCAGACGTTCTCGAACAGCCAGGAACCCCGGCTGTCCGGCGTGAACTCGTGGTTCCAGGCGGCCAGGATCGGACACGCCTCGCTGATGTTGACCAGGTTGCCGTCCACCAGCACGAGCCCGAACGGCGCGCCCTGGCAGGCGCTCACGGTGGCGTTGAGGGCCAGGTCGGCCGCCCGGCTGTGGTCGGAGAACAGCAGTTGCCGCATGGTCTCCGGGGTGAAGCCCCGGCCCGGCAGGCCGTCGGTGCCGTTGATCCGGTTCTGGGCGGTGAGGATCAGCTGCTGGGTGCGCAGCGTCCGGGGTGCCGCGCTGTCGCCCATCACCCGGGGGAAGGACAGCGGCTGCTCGGGGTTGGCCAGCCAGGCGCTGTCGTTGGCGTTGCCCACGAAGTCGGAGCGGATCAGCCGCGGTTGCCGGTGCGGGTCCATCAGCCCCGGCGCGACGGCGTTCGGGTCGTTCGGCCAGTCGCACTCGCTGCGTTTGCCGTCGAAGATCGACACCGGTGGCACGTTGGGCTGCCGCAGCGACTGGTTGAACAGGATCTGGCCGGTCAGGGTGAGGCAGGACTGCGCGTGGGCGTCGGTGATGTTCGGGGTGGCCTGGATGTCCGCGTAGAGCGCGTTGCCCTTGCGGTCCGAGGCGACGGTGTTGAAGAAGGGGACGCCCTCGGTGGTCTCCAGGACGTTCACCACCTCGTTGACGTCCTTGGCCTGGTCGAGGTGGAACCAGGTGTTCAGCGCCCGCAGGTTGTCCATGTTGGCGTCCCGCACCGCGTGCGCGCTCACGACCCAGGGCAGCGGGATGCCCTGGACCGAGGTGGTGATCGGGCCGTAGCGGGTGGCCCAGAGGGTCCTGGTGACCCGGCCGACGGAGCCGTCCGGGTTCAGCACGTCGACCCCGACCTGCTGCGAGGTCATCGGCGTCCAGACGCCGTCCACCAGGTAGTTGGTGGGGTGCAGCGGGTCCACCTGGACGTCGAACAGGCCGAACGGGGCCACCGTGGCGACGGTGTGGCTCCAGGCGACGTCGTCGTTGTGCCCGATGTTCACGGCGGGCAGGCCGAGCAGGCTGGCCCCGGAGACGTTGAAGCGGCCCGGGATGGTCAGTTGGGCCTGCCACATCCGGTTCTTGCCCTGCCAGGGGAAGTGCGGGTTGGCCAGCAGCATGCTGGTGCCCCCGGACACCCCCTGGGCGCCCACCGCCAGGGCGTTGCTGCCCATGCTGCCCTGCTGCCGGGCGGCGGCCATCGCCTCGCGGATCCGGTTGCCGGTCTCCTCCGGCGAGAGCTGCGGCGCGGCTGCGGCCGGCAGGGCGGCACCGGGCTGGGCGGCACCGGGTTGGGCGGCGACCGACGCGCCCGGGGGTGCGGCGTTGACCTCGCCGTCCACCAGCGGGTCGGCGCTGCCCATGATGATCTCGGCGTGGGCGTGCCGGTAGACGTCCAGTTCGGTGATCGGCCGTACCCAGGCGGCGCCGCGGCAGGCCGGGTCGGTGATGTTGCCGACGCCGGTCTCGGCCAGGTACCGGTTGTAGCCCTGGACGTAGCCGCGGATGGCCTCCTTGACCTCCGGCTCCGGGCCCCTGGGCGCGGGCTGGTCGATCAGCCCCTCCACCACCCGGTTGTCGTTGATCCGCTGGAAGTAGAGGTCGCTGTTGAGGTTGGTGGTGATGTTCTGGTTCTGGCCGGGGCTGGCCTTGCCGTCCGGGCCCAGGTAGCGGGAGCGCTGGGCGTTGACCATCAGGTAGGTGTCGGCCAGGGTGCAGATGTTGTCCTTGGCGGCGGCGTACCCGTAGCCCTCCCCCAGCCCGGCCAGGTCGGCGGCGATGATGTGCGGGATGCCGTACTCGGTGTAGCGGATCGTCGGTTTGTCCGGTGCGCCGGCGGTGGCCGCCGGTCCGGCGGCCGGTGCTCCGGCGGCCATCGTCGTGCCCATCAGTGCCACCGCGGCCAAGACCGCCACCGGCAGCCTCGCTGTGAGTCCCCTCCGCGCCATCGGGCCGTCCCTTCCCTGTCATCCGAGGGTTTTGTCCGTACGCGGCCACGCTAGGGAGGGGCGATGACAGACCGATGACGCAGGCCCCCGCCACCGCCCCGGCCCTCGCCCCCGCAGACGACTCACCACCTGCCGGTGGCCGGGCGGCGCCCGGGCACTGACAGGTGGTGAGGGAGCCGGTTGCGGGCCCGGCGGCTACGGGCGGTACGGGCGGCTACCAGCTCGCCGGGTACCAGGCGCCGTTGTACCACTGCTCGTTGGCGCTGTCGTTGTGGTGGTCCATGTTGAAGTCCTGGGGGTAGTCGTTCATGTGGTTCGCCGGGTAGGTCCAGATACCGGCGGACTCGTCGCAGACGTAGTCCCAGTGGCAGATCGTCTTGACGGGGATGTTGCCGAAGAACCGGTCGGCCCCCGCCAGCGGGGCGCCGATGATGCCGCCGAACGGCACGGCCCCGCCGTTGGCCCCGGGCGGGCCCTGGCGCTTGGGGTCGGCGACCAGGATGGCGTTGACGTTGCCGAAGGTCTGCCAGTTCTCGGTCACCCACACGTGCACCACGCCGGCGCCCAGCGAGTACCCGGCCATCTTGACGTGCTGGTCGGGACAGGCCGCACGCTGGTCGCGGACCAGCCGGTTCAGCTCGTTGACGCCCGCCCGGGTGCTCGCCCCGTTGGGGATCTGGGTCGGGTAGCCGACGTGCTGTTGGATGTTGCCGGTGAAGTTGTCGTGGTCCCACGAGCTGCCGGTGCCCCCGACGACGATCGTGTAGGTGCCCTCGCACGGGGCGGCCACGCGCGTGGTCGCCGCCTGTGCCGTAGCGCCTTGGGCCGCCGTCAGCCCCACCGTCAGCAGGAGCCCGGCGGACGCGGCGGCGATCTTTCGTGCTTGCATGGCGTTTCCTCCCCACGAGGTCGGCCCACCCGCCCGCTCCGTTGCGGTGCGTGGTGGGCTCAGGTCACCGGAGGACCATCGCAGCGGGCGATGACAGAGCGATGAAGCCGATCGTCCGGGGGGCGCCGCGCCCGGTCAGGAGCGGCGGGCCGGGCGGCGGCGCGGGGTGCCGAAGGCGCGCAGGAAGGTGGACACGACCGCCGACCCGGCCCACGCCCTGCTCGACCTCCGCCGTCAGGGCCGCCTCGCCGCCGAGTACCCCGGCGTCCGAGCCCTGCTCGCCGAGGGCGTCCCGGTCACCGACGCCCGGCTCGACGTCTACGCGAAGGCCCACCTCTCCGAGCCGCTGCTCGCCGCCTACGCCCGCGAGGCCGGGCACCTGGCCCGCCACCTGGCCGGGCTGACCCGCAAGGTGCTCGTCCTGGACCTGGACCAGACGCTGTGGGGCGGCATCCTCGGCGACGACGGCCCGGAGGGCGTCGAGGCGGGCGGGACGCCGCGCGGCGAGGCGTTCCGCGGGTTCCAGCGGGTGGTCAAACAGCTCGGCTCCCAGGGCGTGCTGCTCGCCGCCGTCAGCAAGAACGACCGCGAGCCGGTCCTGACCGTCCTGCGGGAGCACCCGGAGATGACGCTGCGCGAGGCGGACTTCGTCCGGGTGACGGCCGACTGGCTCCCCAAGCCGGCCGGGATCACCGACCTCGCCGAGGCGCTCAACCTGGGCACCTCCGGCTTCGTCTTCGTCGACGACTCGCCCTACGAACGCGGCCTGGTCAGACGGGAGTTGCCCGAGGTCGCGGTGGTGGCACTGGACGAGGAACCGGCGCTGCACGTCGAACGGCTGCTGTCCGACGGCTGGTTCGACGTCCGTCGGCTCACCGGTGAGGACCGCGAGCGCGCCGCGCTCTACCGGGGCGAGGTCGCCCGCAGCGACTTCCTCCAGGGGTTCGACTCGCTCACCGACTACCTGGACGAGCTGGGCATCGAGGTCAGGCTGCGCCCACTGGCCGCCGAGGACCTCCCCCGGGTCTCCCAACTCACACTGCGGACCAACCAGTTCAACCTGACCACCCGCCGCCTCCAGCCCGCCGAGGTGGCCGCCTTCGCGGCCGCCGAGGGCTCCGGGGTGCTCACCGTGCGCTCCGCCGACCGCTTCGGCGACAACGGCCTGGTCGGCGCGGTCTTCCTGACCCGGGAGGGCGAGGCGCTGCGGATCGACAACTTCCTGCTGAGCTGCCGGGTGTTCTCCCGCGGCATCGAGCAGGCGGTGCTCTCCGCCGTCCTCGGCCTGGCCGCCGGCACCGGCCTGCGCGCGGTCACCGGCCACTACCGGCCCGGCCCGCGCAACGGCACGGTCAAGGGCCTCCTCCCCCGGTACGGCTTCGCGCCCGCCGACGACCCGGCAGCCGCCGACGGCGGCCTCGCCTTCCGCCACGACCTCGACACCGAACTGCCCCCGCCCGGCCACCTGCGGCTCGACGCCGAGCTGGCCGGCCTCCTGGAAGGACACCCCGCATGACCGCCCCCGACGGCCTCGCCGAACTGATCACCGTGGCCGCCACCGAACTGGGCCTGCCGCTCGGCCCCGAGGACGCCGAGGTCGACTTCGACGACCTCCCCGGCTGGGACTCGCTCCACCTGCTGAGCCTGCTCACCGCCCTGGAACGCCTCAGCGGCCGCCGGCTGTCGCTGCCCGACCTGCTGGACGCCCGCACCCTCGCCGAGATCCACCGGATCGCCACCGTCTGATGCCGGTCCGCACGCCGTACGACGACCCACCCGGGCGTCGCCGGGCGTCGCACGAGGACCCACCCGCACGTCGCATCACGACCCACCCGCCCACCGCACCGCCCGATCGAGGTTCCCATGGCCCGCATCCTCACCCTCTCCGGCAGCCCGTCCCCCGTCTCCCGCACCACCCGCCTGCTCGGGGCGGCCGCCCACCGCCTCGAAGCCCGCGGCCACCACGTCACCGCGCTGGAGGTGCGCCGCCTGCCCGCGGAGGTGCTCACCGGCGCGGACGTCGCCCACCCCGCCGTCGTCGAGGTCGCCGAGCTGCTGCGGCGGTCCGACGGCGTCGTGGTGGGCACGCCCGTCTACAAGGCCGCCTACTCGGGCCTGCTCAAGTGCCTGCTGGACCTGCTGCCGCAGTACGCCCTGGCGGGCCGGACCGTGCTCCCGCTGGCCACCGGCGGCTCACCGGCCCACGTCCTGGCGGTGGACTACGCCCTGCGGCCGGTGCTCACCAGCATGGGGGCCGCGCACGTCACCCAGGGCTGGTTCGTCCTCGACCGCGACATCCTGACCGCGCCGGACGGCAGCACCGCGCTCTCCCCCGGCGCCGCCACCGCCCTGGAGGAGGTGGTCGACCGGTTCGCCGACGCCCTGCCGACCCCGGTGGGCTGACCCGCCACCTCTCCTACGGGTAGCACCGGTCAGCAGGCCGCCTCCCGGGACGCCGGGTCGCCCGGGGCCGTCGGGGCTGTCAGGGCTGTCAGGGCTGTCAGGGCTGTCAGGGCCGTCGGGCTTCGTGAAGGACACCGACATCACCAGCGAGACCGATCCCGTCCCGTACTGCTGACCGCCGGGCCCTGCCCACCCACGATGGTCTCCAATCGACTGACCGACCGGGACCCGGAACCGGCAACAGCAGGAGCGAACCGCGAACAGCGGTGACGAACCGGGCCCGCCGGCCGTGACTCCGCCCCCGGCAGGACCACCCTCAGAACGCGTCGTCCGGAATCTCCACGGCAGTCCGGTCCAGACTCTCCAACAGCCGGAACTGGGCCTCGGTCCCGGGCAGTTCATGCCGGAAGAAGTACCGGCAGGCGTGCCGCTTCCCCTCGTGCACGGGCTCGGCGCCCCCGTCGGCGGCGAGCAGCTGCTCCAGCCACAGCCAGGCCACGACGGTGTGCCCGACCGCTTCGAGGTAGACGGTGGCATTGGCCAGCGCCGTCTCCGGGTCCCCCGTCGCCCACAGCCGCCGGGTGACCGGGACGATGCGCCGGACGGCCTCGTCGAGCTGCCCCGCGTACTCGGCGGCCTCGCCCCCGGCGCTCGCGGCGCGGGCAGTGGTCGCCGAGACCGTCTCGACGAGCAGGCGCAGGCCCGCGCCGCCGTCCATGACGACCTTGCGGCCGAGCAGGTCGAGGCCGTGGATCCCGTGGGTGCCCTCGTGGATGGGGTTGAGCCGGTTGTCGCGGTAGAACTGCTCGACGTCGTACTCCCGGGTGTAGCCGTAGCCGCCGTGCACCTGGATGGCGAGGCTGTTGGCCTCCAGGCACCACTGGGAGGGCCAGCTCTTGGCGATCGGGGTGAGGACGTCCAGCAGCAAGTGGGCGCGGGCGCGGTCCTCCGGGGAGGCGCCGGTGCGCTCCTCGTCGAGCAGTCGGCCGCAGTACAGCACCAGGGCCAACGCGCCCTCCGCGTAGGACTTCTGGGCCAGCAGCATCCGGCGCACGTCGGCGTGGGCGATGATCGGCACCTGGGGCGCGTCCGGGTCCTTGGCCCCGACCGGACGGCCCTGGGGGCGGGTGCGGGCGTAGTCCAGGGCGTGCAGGTAGCCGGTGTAGCCGAGCGCGGTGGCGCCGAGGCCGACACCGATCCGGGCCTCGTTCATCATGTGGAACATGTACGCGAGGCCGTGGTGCGGCTCGCCGACCAGGTGTCCGACCGCGCCGGGCTCGCCGCCCGGCCGGTGCACGCCCTCGCCGAAGTTGAGCAGGGTGTTGGTCGTCCCCCGGAAGCCCATCTTGTGGTTCAGCCCGGCCAGTACGACGTCGTTGCGCTCGCCGAGCGCGCCGTCGGCGCCGACCAGCACCTTGGGCACGATGAACAGCGAGAGGCCCTTCACCCCGGGCGGCCCGCCGGGGATCCTGGCCAGCACCAGGTGGACGATGTTCTCGGACAGCTCGTGGTCGCCACCGGAGATCCACATCTTGTTGCCGAACAGCCGGTAGCTGCCGTCGGCGCGCGGCTCCGCCCGGGTGCGCAGGTCGGCGAGCGAGGAGCCGGCCTGCGGTTCCGACAGGCACATGGTGCCGAAGAACCGCCCCTCGACCATGGGCCGGACGTAGGTGTCGATCTGGTCCCGGCTGCCGTGCGCCAGCAGCAGGTTGGCGTTGCCCACGGTGAGGAAAGGGTAGCCGGAGGTCCCCGGGTTGGCGGCCTGGAACCAGGCGAAGCAGGCGCTGGCCACCACGGAGGGCAGCTGGGCGCCGCCGACCTCCTGGTCCATGGCGCTGCCGAGCAGTCCGGTGTCCGCGAAGACGGCCAGCGCCTCCCGGACCTCGGGGATGATGTGCACCCGCTCGCCGTCGAAGCGCGGCTCCTCGGCGTCGTTCCGCTTGTTGTGCGGCGCGAAGTGCCGGGTGGCGACCTGCTCGCTGAGGTCCAGGGCGGCGTCGAAGGTCTCCCGCGAGTGGTCGGCGTACCGGGGGCGCGCCGTGAGCGAGCGGACGTCCAGCCACTCGTACAGCAGGAAGTCGAGGTCGCGGCGGGAGAGCAGCAGGGACGGCACGGGGTGGCGCCTTTCGCGAGTGACTAAGCGCTTGCTTGGCTTCGTCAGCAGCATGCTCCACCGGACCGGAGCCGTCAACCGTCGCGAGCGGGGCCCGCGGGCCGGGTGCGGGGTCCGTCGGGCGCGGAGCCCATCAGGTACGGGGGGGGTCCGTCAGGTGCGGCGACCCGCGGCGATGGCGGCGGCGCCGAGGAGGCAGGCCGCGGCGGCGGTGACGTAGGCGAGGTGGTAGCCGTCGAGCCGGTCCGCGCTGGTCCCGGCGACCAGGACCAGCAGCGCCACCCCGACGCTGGCGCCGATCTGCTGGGTCACCACGTTGACCGCCCCGGCGACGCCCTGCCGTTCGGCCGGGACGCCGGCCAGCCCGGCGGTGGTCATCGAGGGGAAGTTCAGGCCTTGGCCGATGCCGCTGAGCACCAGGCCGGGGAGCACGTGCACCAGGTAGGAGCCCTCGTGCGGGGTGCCCAGCCAGAGCCCGGTGCCGACGCCGATCAGGACCAGGCCGACGGACATCAGGGCGCGCGGGGTGAAGCGGGCCAGCAGCCGGCCGGTGGCGAAGTTGGCGGTGAGGAACACCGCGGCGGACATCGGCACCAGCGCCAGGCCGGACTCGAACGGGGAGTAGTCCAGCATCCCCTGGAGGTACAGCGGCGCGAAGAACAGCATCCCGACCGAGCCCGCGTACTGGAGGAACGCCGCCAGGCTCGCCGCCCGGACGGAGCCGAGCCGGAACAGGCCGAGCGGGAGGACCGGGTCGGCGGTGCGGTGCTCCCGCACCACGAACAGCACCAGGCAGAGCGCGGCGGCGGCCAGCACCGTCCAGGCCGTGGCGCCGGAGCTGCTCACCCCGACCACCAGCAGGGTGAGGCCGAGGGTGCCGGCGACCGCGCCGGGCAGGTCCAGCCGGCCGCGGTGCCCGGGGCCGTCGGGCAGGCCGATCCTGGTCACCGCGAGGACCGCGGCCCCCAGCAGCACCGAGAACCACAGCACCGAACGCCAGCCGAGGAACTGGGTCAGCACGCCGCCGAGCAGCACGCCGCCGCTGAAACTCGCGGCGCCGACCGCCGCGTAGACGCTGAACGCCCGGTTGCGGGCCGGACCGGCCGGGAACGCCTCGGAGAGCAGGGCCAGCGCGGCCGGTCCCGACAGCGCGGCGCCGACGCCCTGGACGGCGCGCGCCCCCAGCAGCACCCCGATGTTCGGCGCCACCGCCCCGACCAGCGCGGAGACGGTGAACACGGCGACGCCGACCTCGAACACCCGCCGCCGGCCGAGCACGTCGGCCAGTCGGCCGCCGACCAGCAGGAAGCCGGCGAAGGTGACGGCGTAGGCGGTCATCACCCACTGGAGGGTGGTGTCGGCGAGGTCGAAGCGGCTGCCGACGGAGGGCAGGGCGGCGTTGAGCACCCCGAGGCCGCTCACGTCCAGGGCGAGCGCCCCGGCCAGCACCCCGAGGGCCAGTCCCGGTCGGGTCAGCGGCTGCACCGCGACCTCGGTCATGCCCGGCCGCCGGAACGGGCGGCCCGGCCGGTGCGGCCCGGTGCACCGGGCGGTGCAAGCGCCGGGCACCGTGCGGGGCCCCGAGGGGCTAAGGAGCGGTCGACGCAGGCTGACGCTGTCTCAGGGCTCGCAACTGGCATGGGGGTCAGCTTGCCCGCGCTGATCGTCCGCTGTCCACCCCTCGCCACTCGCGGGGAATGTCGACGGCACTCCAACTCCCTTGCCATTCAGGCAGGTTCGCCGTATCGCGCGCGAACGAAAGCCCGCCGTGCAGCGGTTCATCCGCCGTCGCCACCGTTCGACCGGAGCCGTTCGATCGAGTAGGTCGAATCGGACACTTTGGCGATCGGATCCCGCCACTGCCCGGACCGGCTCGCAGACGACGCTTGTCTCACCAATCGCCAAGTGGCACTCTCATACCCGCTGGTCGGTAAAGACCCGGTGATCCGCTGCACATCGATTCGCACAGCTCGCACACACGTTGCGCCAGACTCGATCGACCGTCCGATCGACCTTCCGATCGACCTCCGCATCCAGGGCGGACCGGGACACCAGCGCCGCGCGGTCCCCGGCGACGACAGCGCCGACGGACCGGCCGGCAGGCGCCGCGCCGCACGCGTCGGCGAGAACTTCACAGTGGGCCGCTGTTGCGCGATCACCCGAGCCGATCCGAGCGATTCGAGCCGCTGATCCGCACGTCCGCACGCGGCTGATTCAGGCTGTCGCGAGCCGTCCGGCCGGGCAGTCCCGACCCACCCGCTCCCCCCGTCCATTCCCCCGTTCCTTCCTTCCGCCCTGCCCAGGGAGTCGCCATGCCCCAAGAACGCACGGTGCCGGACCTGTCCGCCGTCACGGACTTCCTGCTCTCCCGCGTATCCGAACTGTTGGACGTGTCCGCGAACACCCTGGACCCCCGGGCCCCGCTGCACCGGTACGGGCTGGACTCCGCGCGGTCGGTGGCGCTCGCCGCCGAGCTGTCCGCGTTCCTCGGGCGCGCCGTCCCCGCCACCTGGCTCTGGCAGTACCCGACCGTCGGCGAGCTGGCCCGGGCCCTGGTCGAGGGTCCGCGCGAGGCGCAGCCCACCCGGGGCGCCGAGCGCGGCACCCGTACCCACGAGCCGGTCGCGGTCGTGGGCATCGGCTGCCGCTTCCCCGGCGGTCCGGACCCGTCCGCGTTCTGGCGGCTGCTGGTGGAGGGCGGTGACGCCGTCGGACCGGTCCCGGCCGCGCGCCGGGGGCTGATGAACGACGCGGTCCGCTGGGGCGGGTTCGTCGACGACATCGACCGGTTCGACCCGCTGTTCTTCGGCATCTCGCCGCGCGAGGCCGTCCAGATGGACCCGCAGCAGCGGCTGGTCCTGGAACTGTGCTGGGAGGCCCTGGAGGACGCGGGCATCGCCCCGCACACCCTGCTCGGCAGCGACACCGGCGTGTTCATGGCCTCCTGTTGGGGCGACTACGCCGCCCTGGCGCACTACCGCGGGCCCGACGCCCAGATCACTCCGCACACCGCGACCGGCATGCACGACGGCATCATCGCCAACCGGGTCTCCTACGTCCTGGGGCTGCAGGGCCCGAGCATGGCCATCGACGCCGCCTGCGCGGGCTCCCTGGTCTCGGTGCACGTCGGCTGCCAGTCGATCCAGCTCGGCGAGAGCGACCTCGTGCTGGCCGGCGGCGTCAACCTGAGCTTCGTCTCCGACTACTACACCGCGATGGACGCGATGGGCGCGCTCGCCCCGGACGGCCGCTGCAAGTCCTTCGACGCACGGGCCGACGGCTACGTCCGCGGCGAGGGCGCCGGTGTCGTCGTGCTCGCGCCGCTCAGCGTGGCCCTGGAGCGCGACCTGCCGGTGTACTGCCTGATCAAGGGCAGCTCCTCCAACAACGACGGCCTGAGCAACGGGATGACGGCGCCGAACCCGCAGGCGCAGGAGAAGATGCTGCGCACCGCGTACCGGCGGGCCGGCATCGACCCGCACCTGGTGGACTACATCGAGTGCCACGGCTCGGCGACGCCGCTCGGCGACCCGATCGAGGCCAATGCGATCGGCGCCGTCCTCGGCGGCGACCGCACCGAGCCGCTGCGGCTGGGCTCCGTCAAGTCCAACGTGGGCCACCTGGAGGCGGCGGCGGGCATCGTCGGGCTGGTCAAGCTGGCGCTGTCGATGCGCAACGGCGTGCTGCCGCCGAGCCTGCACTACAGCACGCCGAACCCGCAGATCCTCTTCGACGAGTACCGGATGACCGTCCAGGACCGGTTGACGCCCTGGCCGCGGCGCTCCGACGCCCGCCGGGGCGGGGTCAGCTCCTTCGGCTTCGGCGGCGCGATCTGCCACGTCGCGGTGGAGGAACTGCCGCGCCCCGAGGGCTCCCTGCTACTGCTGGCCGCCGACTCCCCGGAGGCGTTGGCGGACCGGGCCCGGGCCCTGCGCGACGCCACCGACCTGCGCGAACTGTGCCGCCGCTCGCCCGGCGGGGGTGCGTTCCGGCTCGCGGCCGCCGCCCGTGACCTGGCCGAGCTCCGCACCCAGCTGGACGCCTTCGGCGCCGGGGCGCCGGCCCGCGGGCTGAGCGTCGGCGAGGCGACCGGGCGCCGCCCGCGGGTGGCGTTCCTGTTCTCCGGCAACGGCTCCCAGTGGGTCGGCATGGGCCGCCAACTGCTGGCCGGAATGCCGGTGTTCCGCCGCTCGATGCTGCGCTCCGACCGGCGGATGAAGGAGCTGCTGGGCTTCTCACTGGTCGAGCAGCTGCTCTCCCCGGACGGCCGGCTGGACGACATGGACGTCTTCCAGCCGCTGCTGTTCTCCCTCCAGGTCGCGCTGGCCGAGACCTGGCGCGCGCTGGGCGTGGAGCCGGACGTGGTGGTCGGGCAGAGCGTCGGCGAGTTCGCCGCCGCCCATGTGGCCGGCGCGCTCGACTTCGACGACGCCTCCCGGCTGGCCGCCCACCACGGCCGGCTGCTCCAGCAGTTCGCCGTCGGGCGGGGCGAGGGCATCGTGGTGATGACCGCCGCGGACGAGGTCGCGCCGTACCTGACCGGCGGGCTCACCCTCTCCGGCCGCAACGGCCTGCGCTCCTCCCTGGTCACCGGCACCCCGCAGGAGATCGACGGCCTGGTCCGGCGGCTCACCGACGCGGGCGTCACCAACCACCGGGTGCGGATGGGCCACGCCCCGCACTCCCCGCTGGTCGACCACGTGCTCGCCCCGTTGAAGGTGGAGCTCGACGGCATCCGCCCCCGGAGCACCCGGATCCCGATGATCTCCACCGTCACCGGCGAGGCCGTGGACGGCGCCGAACTCGGCCCGGACTACTGGGCGGAGAACCTGCGCCGGGAGATCCGGGTGGTCGACGCCCTGACCGGCCTGCGCGGGTACGACGTCGACGCGGTGATCGAGCTCAGCCCGCACCCGCTGCTGCTCAAGTCGGTGTCGGAACTGCTCCCCGCCGCCACCCTGCCCTCGCTGCGGCGGGGCGAGGACGAGGCCGTCACCCTGCTCGGTTCGCTCGGCGCGCTGTACGCCGCCGGGCTGGCCGTCCCGGCGCACCCGTTCCTGGCCGGTGACCGGGGCCGGCACACCGCCCCCGGCCAGGCCGACCCCGCCCCGGAGGGCCGGCTGCACCTGGTGCCCGTCACGGCCCGGACGGCGGGCGCACTGGCCGACACCTGCCGCGAACTGTCCAACCGCGTCGAACGCGACCCCGGCCTGCGGGTCGCCGACCTCGCGTACACCCTCGCCGCCCGGCGCACCCACCACAACCACCGGATCGCGCTGTTCGCCCGCAGCCGGCAGGACGTCCTGGACGGCCTCGCCCGGGTCGCCGCCGGCCGGCCGCACCCCGAGGTCCTCACCGGGGCGGTCTCCGGGAACGTCGACCGCCGGGTGGCGCTGGTGTTCTCCGGCGGCGGCACCCAGTGGGTCGGCATGGGTCGCGAACTCCTGCGCTCCCACGCCGGGTTCCGCACCTGGATGACCGCCTGCGACGCCGCCGTGCGGGCGGCCGGCGGCTGCTCGGTGCTGGAGCAGCTGGCCGCCCCGGCCGAGCGGGCCCGGTACGAGGAGATGGACGTCCAGCAGCCGGTGCTGTTCGCCCTCCAGGTGTCGCTGGCGAAGGTCTGGCTCGGGCTCGGCGTCGAGCCGGCCGCCGTGGTCGGGCACAGCCTGGGCGAGGTCGCGGCCGCCTGCGTGGCCGGGGCGCTGTCGCTGGAGGACGCCGCCCGGGTCGTGGTCACCCGCTCGCACCTGCTGGAACGCAAGGCGGCCGCGGGCGCGATGATCTCGGTCGACCTGCCGGAGGCGGAGCTGCTGCCCCGGCTCGCCCCGTACGCCGCGCACGCGGCCGTCGCCGTGGTCAACAGCCCCACCAGCGCGGCGGTCTCCGGCTCACCCGAGGCCGTCGACGCCCTGGAGGCCGATCTGCGGCGGGAGGGGGTGTCGGTCCGCCGGATCCGGGTCGAACGGCCGGTGCACAGCCCCGGCATGGACCCGCTGCTCCAGCCGCTGCGCGAGGGCATCGAGGGCATCACCGCGCTGCCGCCCGTCATCGACTTCCACTCCACCGCGCTGGCCGAGGCGGTCAACCCGGCCACCGACGTGGACTACTGGGTGCACAACCTGCGCAACCAGGTCCGCTTCGCCGAGACCATCGGGGCGCTGGTCGACCGGGGCGTCGGCACCTTCGTCGAGATCGGCCCGCACGAGACGCTGCGCGGCGCCGTCGAGGAGATCGCCCTCACCCGCGGGGCGCGGGTGCACGCGGTCAACTCGCTGCGGCGCGAGGAGAGCGACCTGCGCTGCCTGCTGGGCGCGGCCGCCTCGCTGTACGTCCGGGGCCTGCCGCTGACCTTCGACCCGCTGTTCGACGACGACGTCGAGCCGGTGGAGACCCCGCTGGTGGCGTGGCAGAAGGAGCGCTACTGGATCGACACCGAGCCGCAGGCCGCCCGCGCGTCCGCCCCGTCGGCTCCGCCGGTCGCCACCGCCACCGCGCCCGCGCCCGAGGCGGCGGCGGTCGTGCAGGCCGTCGTGCAGGCCGGGCCCGAGCCCGCGGCGCGGCCGGTGGCGGAGGTCGTCCTCGCCGAACTCGCCGACGCGCTGGGCGTGCCGGTGAGCGGCTTCGACACCGGCGCCTGTCTGCGGGACTTCGGCCTGGACTCGATGGTGGGGATCCGGCTGGTCAACCGGATGCAGGCGCTGTTCGGGCACCGGGTGTCGCCGGTGGTGTTCCTGGACGGCCGCCCGATCTCCGAGGTGGTCGGCCACTTCGTCGAGCTCACCGGCGGCGGCGCCCCCGCACCCGCCCCTGCCCCGGTTGCCGCGCCGACTCCCGTACCGGCCCCCGCCCGCCCGGCGGACCACGCCTTCCTCGACGAGCTCTCCGAGCTGGACGCCGAGGAACTGCTCGACGAACTGGACGCCCGCGGCCTGCTGGACGCCACCGACGCACCGGCCCTGGAGCAGCTGCGCGCCGACGACCTGGGCCTCACCCTGGCGCCCGCCTCGCACGGCCAGGCCTCGCTCTGGTTCATGCAGATGGTCTCGCCGGACGCCGTCCCCTACAACTTCATGGTGACCGCCCGGATCCGCAGCGCGGTCGACGAGAAGGCCCTGGAGCGCGCCGTCCGGGCCGTGACGACCCGCCACCCGGCGCTGCGCACCCTCTTCGTCGAGGCGGGCGGGCGGCCGTACCAGGTCGTCCTGGACGAACCGGTGTACGAGTTCCTGGCACTGGACGGCTCCGCGCTGGACGAGGAGCAGGCCCGCGAGGAGCTGGCCCGGCAGGGGCACCGGCCGCTCGACCTCGACAACGGGCCGCTGGTGCGGGTCGTCCTGCTGAGCCGGGGCCCGGCCGACCACTACCTGCTGGTGCTGGTCCACCACATCGCCTCGGACGCGGCCTCCGCCGATGTGATGATCCGCGAACTCCAGGCCTCCTACCAGGGCGCCGACCAGGGCTCCTGCCAGGGCGCCGACGCACCCGCCGCCCCGTACACCGAGTTCGTCGCATGGGAACGGCAGTGGCTGGCCGGGCCGGCCGCCGCGGCGGCGCTGGACTGGTGGTCGGCGAAGCTGGCCGACCCGCCCGCCCGCCTCGACCTGTCCGACCGGGAGCGGCCGCCGGGCGTCACCTACGAGGGCCGCGACCTGGCGTTCCGCTGGAGCGCCGAGGAGACCAGGCTGCTGCGGGAGTTCGCGCTGCGCGAGGGCGTGTCGATCAGCACCGTGGTGCTGGCCGGGTTCTTCGCCACCCTCAACCGCGCGGTCGGCACCGAGGACGCGGTGCTGGCCACCGCGATCGCCCAACGGGCCGAGCCCGGCTGGGAGTCCGCCGTCGGCTACTACCTCAACACCGTGCTGGTCCGGGCCAACCCGGCCGCCGACCGCAGTTTCCGCGACCTGCTGCGCGAGGTGCACGACTTCTCGCTCGGCCTGCTGGAGCACATGAACTACCCCCTCGACCTGCTGGCCTCCCGGCTCCGGCCGCCGCGCGCCGAGGGTCGCTCCCCGTGGTTCGACGTGGTGGTCAACTGGCTCTCCTCGGAGGCCTTCCCCCGCTCCGTCAAGCTCTTCCACGGCGTCGGCTCCACCCTCACCCCGGACGGCGCCCTGCCGCTCGAACCGCTCCAGGTGCGCCGCCACCTCGCCAAGTTCGACCTGGAGATCTCGATGGCCGACATCGACGGCGAAGTGGCCGGCCACGTCCAGTTCAAACCGAGCTACCTGGAAAGGCACACCGTGACCGCACTGCTCGCGCTGTACCGCACCGTGCTCTTCGACTCGATCGCCCGGCCCGGCCTCGCCCTCGGCGCCGTCGCCCCGGCCGGCCTGCCCGAGGAGGCGGACCGGTGACCGACACCCTGCACTCCGCCTTCGTCGAACTGGCCGCCAAGAACCCCGACGCGATCGCGGTGTACGCCGAGGCCGGCGTCCTCGGCTACGGCGAACTCGACCGCCGCTCGGCCGAGTTGGCCGAACGGCTGACCGCCGCCGGGGCCGGCCCGGGCGTCCCGGTCGGGATCTGCGTCGAACGCACCCCCGACCTGCTGGTCGCCCTCCTGGCCGCGCTGCGCAGCGGCGCCTGCTACCTGCCGCTGGACCCGAACTACCCCGCCGACCGGCTGGGCCTCATGGTGCAGGACAGCGGCACCCGGCTGCTGCTCACCACCCCCGCCTCCCGGGCGAGTTGCCCGCCCGGCCCGACCGTGCTGGTGCTGGACGGCGCCGCGGTGCGCACCGAGCCGGGCGCGAGGCCCGTCCCGGTCGTGCCCGGGGACACCGCGTACATCATCTACACCTCGGGCTCCACCGGCCGGCCCAAGGGCGTGGCGGTGCGGCACGGCGGCGCGGTGGCGATGCTCGCCGCGATGGACCGCGTCCTGGAGGGCTGCGACCTGAGCGGGGTCGCGGCGGCCAGCTCGGTCTGCTTCGACATGTCCGTGATGGAGATCTTCAACGCGCTGTGCCGGGGCGGCGCCGTGGTGCTGGTCGAGAGCGCCGTGCACCTGCCGGAGAGCCGGTACGCCGACCGGATCACCCACCTCAACGCCGTGCCGTCGGTGATGAACGGCCTGCTCGACGCCGGGGCGCTGCCGCCCAACCTGCGCACCGTGGTGTTCGGCGGCGAGGCGCTGCGCCGCAAGCTGGTCGACCGGACGTACCGGGAGACCGGCGCCACCCGGGTGTTCAACGCCTACGGCCCCACCGAGGGCACCGTGTTCTGCTCCTTCGGCCTCGTCCCGGAGGAGTCGGCCGAGGAGCCGACGATCGGCCCGCCGACCGAGGGCGCCCTGGTGTACGTGCTGGACGAGCAACGCCGGCCCGTGCCGACCGGTGCCCCGGGCGAGCTGTACCTCGGCGGCGCCGGGGTCGCGCACGGCTACGTCAACCGCCCGGAGACCACCGCCGAGCGCTTCCTGCCCGACCCGTTCCACCCGGGCGGGCGGATGTACCGCACCGGCGACCTGGTCGCGTTCACCGAGGGCGGTGAGCTGCGCTTCCTCGGCCGCACCGACCACCAGGTCAAGCTGCGCGGCTACCGGATCGAGCTGGAGGAGGTCGAGGCCCGGCTGACCGGCTGCCCCGAGGTCCGGGAGGCCGCCGCCGCCGTCCGCGGCAACCGGCTGGTCGGCTACCTGGTGCCCGCGGGCGACGGCCCCGCCCCGGACGGGCCCCGGCTGGACGCGGCGCTCCAGGGCGCCGTCACCGCCCGGCTCGCCGCCGAGCTGCCCGACTACCTGGTGCCCGCCACCCTGGTGGTGCTGCCCGCGCTGCCGCTCGGGCCGGGCGGCAAGCTGGACCGCAGCGCGCTCCCCGAGCCGCCGGCCGCCGGCACCGGCGGGCCGACGACCGCGCCGAGCACGCCCACCGAGCTCGCCCTGGCCGAGATCTGGGGGCAGTTGCTCGACCTCGAACCGTCCGGCATCGACGTCCAGGCCGCCTTCTACGACCTCGGCGGCGACTCGCTGCTGCTGATCCGGCTGGCCCGGCTGATGACCCGTCGCTTCGACCGGCGGGTCCGGGTGCCCGACCTGTTCAGCTTCCGCGACATCGCCTCGCTCGCCCGCTGGCTCGACGAGGAGGAGGGCGCGACCCCCGAGGTGGTCCAGTCGGCCCGCCGCCGGGCCGGCGCCCGCCGCGCGGCCCTGCGCGGCCGCCCGGCCGGCGACCGCTGAGCCCGCGACCCGAGCCGCCCCACCCCACCACGGAGCAGGAGCCTTCCATGACCGACCACCCCGAGCAGGCCCCCGAGCAGGACTACGACCCGGGCGACGTGGCCGTCATCGGCATGTCGCTACGGGCCCCCGGCGCCCGTACCAAGGAACAGTTCTGGGACAACCTCGTCCACGGCCGGGAGTCGATCTCCTTCCTGGCCAAGGACGACATCCACGTCGACGAGACCCTGATCCACAGCCCCTTCTACGTGCGCGCCTGCGGCGTGCTGGACACCTACGACAAGTTCGACCCGTCGGTGTTCGGCATCAGCGACCGGATGGCCGCCGCGATGACCCCGGAGAACCGGCTGTTCCTGGAGAGCGCCTGGGAGTCGCTGGAGGACGGCGGCTACGACCCGGAGCGGCTGGACGCCGAGATCGGGATGTACGGCGCCAACAACCCGCAGACCGCCGCGCTCTACAGCTCCCCGCCGGACCGGGTGTCGGTCGGCCCGGAGGCGATCGAGGCCAGCCTGGCCTGGTCGCCGGACACCATGACCTCCAACGCCCTGTACTACCTGGGGCTCACCGGCGAGGCCGTCACCGTCGCGGCCGTCTGCGCGGGCTTCCACTACGCGGTGCACCTGGCCTGCCAGTCGCTGCTGCTCGGCCAGACCGACCTGGCGGTCGCGGGCGGCGCGATGGTGCGGCTGCCGCACCCGCGCGGCCACCTGTGGGAGGAGAACCGGATCCTGTCCCGGGACGGCCACTGCCGCCCCTTCGACGCCAACGGCACCGGCACCGCGCTGTCCAGCGGCGTGGTCACCGTGCTGCTCAAGCCGCTGGGGCACGCCGTCGCCGACCGCGACCACGTCTACGCCGTGGTCAAGGGCTCGGCCGTGAACAACAACGGGGTCAGCGCGATGGCCTACGGCCTGGCCCAGCCCGAGCGGCTGAGCGCCTGCATCGCGAGCGCCATGGAGGTCGGCGGCGTCGCCCCCGAGACGGTGGGCATGTACGAGGCCAACGGGCTCGGCCTGCCGATGACCGACGAGCTCGAAGTGCACGCGGCGACCATGGCGTTCGGCAAGCAGACCGCGACCACCTCGATCGGCGGGGTCAAGGGCAACGTGGGCCACGGCGGCGTGGTCTCCGGCGGCTTCGGGGCGGTCAAGGCCGCGCTGGCGCTGTACCACCGGCAGCTCCCGGCGACGATCAACCTGACCGAGGTCAACCCGGACCTCGACCTGCCCGGCACGCCGTTCGTGCCGCAGCTCGAAGGGGCGGACTGGGAGCCGGAGTCCGGCGTCCGCCGCGCGGGCATCACCTCGATCGGCGGCGGCGGCTACAACGCCCACCTGCTGCTGGAGGAGCCGCCGGCCCCGGCCCGGCGCGAGCCCGAGGAGGCGGGCCGGCCCCGGCTGGCCACCCTGTCCGCCCTGGACGACGAGACCCTGGCCCGCCAGCGCACCCGGCTCCGGGAGCGGCTGGCGGCCGACCCCACGCTGCGGCTGGACGACGTCTGCTACAGCCTCAACCTCGGCCGCAAGGTGCTGCCCCGCCGCTGGGCGGCCGTGGTGCGCAGCCGGGAGGAGCTGATCGCGGCGCTCGCCGGGGAGCCCGCGGGCGGCGTCGTCACCTCGACCGCCGCCGCCCCGGCCGTCGACCCGGGCGCGTTCGCCCGCACCGACCACGGCCTGGTACCGGCCGGCCGGGACGCCGGGGCGCTGGCCGAACTGGCCGCCGCCTGGGTGGGCGGCCGGCAGGTGGACTTCGACGCCCTGCACCGCGGCGAGGCCAGCCACCGGGTGCCGCTGCCCACCTACCCCTTCCAACCGCGCCGGTTCTGGCGCACGGACTGGTGACCGTGCGCACCCCGGCCCCCGGCCCGACCCCTGGCCCGGCCCCGGCGCTCGCCCCGGCCGCCGTGGACCTGGGCGACCCGGCCACCTTCGCCGACCCCGGCCTCGACCTCGACGGGTACTGGCGCACCCTGCGCGACACCGCGCCGCTGCACTGGAACCCCCCGGCCGACGGCCGGCGCGGGTTCTGGGTGCTCTCCCGGCACGAGGACATCCTGGCCACCTACCGGGACGACGTGCACTTCACCTCCGAGCGCGGCAACGTCCTGGTCACCCTGCTGGAGGGCGGCGACGCCGGGGCGGGCCGGATGCTGGCCGTCACCGACGGGCACCGCCACCACGAGCTGCGCAAGATCCTGCAACGGGTGCTCTCCCCACGGGTGCTGGACGAGGTCGCCACCACCGTCCGGGCCAACACCCGGCGGTGGATCCGCGCGGCGGTCGCCTCCGGCGGCTGCGACTTCGCCGAGCAGATCGCCGCCCGGATCCCGATGACCACCATCTGCAGCCTGCTGGGCGTGCCCGAGCAGGACCAGGACCACCTGCTCGGCCTCACCAGGGCGGCGCTCTCGGCGGACGACGAGGACGTCGACGAGGTCGACTCCGAGATGGCCCGCAACGAGATCCTGATGTACTTCATGGACGTCGTCGAGGAGCGCCGCGAGCACCCCGGCGAGGACGTGATCAGCATGCTGGTCGCCAGCTCGATCGACGGCGTGCCGCTGACCGACGAGGACGTGGTGCTCAACTGCTACAGCCTGATCATCGGCGGCGACGAGACCAGCCGGCTGACGATGATCGACTGCGTCCGCACCCTGGCGGCCCGGCCCGACCAGTGGCGGCGGCTCAAGCGGGGCGAGGTCGAGCTCGGGACGGCCGTGGACGAGGTGCTGCGCTGGGCCTCGCCCACCCTGCACTTCGGGCGCAGCGTCGTCCGGGAGACCGAGGTGCACGGCGTACGGCTGCGGCCCGGCGAGATCGTCACGCTCTGGCACGCCTCCGGCAACCGGGACGAGCGGGTCTTCGACCGGCCCGAGCGCTTCGACCTCGGCCGCACCCCCAACAAGCACCTGGCCTTCGGGTACGGCCCGCACTTCTGCGTGGGCTCCTACCTGGCCAAGGTGGAGATCGCCGAACTGCTCGGGGCGCTGCGGGACTTCACCACCGGCTTCGACCTGACCGCCGAGCCGCGGCCGATCCGCTCCAACTTCCTGACCGGGTTCGCCACCCTGCCGGTGCGCTTCGAGCCCGACCGCGCCGGGTTGGACGGGGCCGGACTGGACGGGGCCGACTGACGCGCCGACGCCGAAACCGAGACCCGACCCGACCCGACCCGACCAGTGAGCGCAGGAGGACGGTTGAACATCTACCTATCGGGACAAGGGGCGTTCGCGGTGCAGGTCGCGGAGGCCCTGCTGGACGGCGGACACAAGATCGTCGGTGCGGCCGCGCCCCGGCTGCGCAAGGGGCGGTCCGACGAGGCCGACGCGATGTGCTGGGACCGCGTGCGGGCCTGGGCGTTCCCCAGGGACATCCCCTGGACGGACTCGGCCGAACTGCGGGCGCGGCACGTCCCCGACGGGGTGGACGTCATCCTCGCCGCGCACTCGCACGCCTTCCTCGGCCGGGAGACCCGCGCCCGGGCCGCCGTCGCCACCATCGGCTACCACCCCAGCCTGCTGCCGCTGCACCGCGGCCGGGACGCGATCCGGTGGACGATCCGCGACGGCGACAAGGTGACCGGCGGGAGCGTCTACCACCTGACCGAGCGCACCGACGGCGGCCCGATCGCCGCCCAGCAGCACCTGTTCGTACCGCCGGGCTCGACCGCGCAGAGCCTGTGGCGCGACCACCTGGCGCCGCTCGGGGTGCGGCTGCTGCTCAAGGTGGTCGCCGACCTGGCCGCCGACCGGCGGATCGAGGTCCCCCAGGACGAGTCGCTGGCGACCTGGGAGCCCGCGATGGGCGCGCCGCCGTTGTTCAAGCCCGAGCTGATCGCGCTGCCCGGCGCGGCGCGGGTCGACGGCAGCCGGTGGGCGCTGCACGAGCACTGAGCCCGCACGGCGAAGAGCCGTCGGCCCCGTACCCGGAGGAGACGGGTGCGGGGCCGACGGCACTTCGGCCCTCGGTGCGTCAGTCCCCGGCACCGGCCCGAGCGGCGCCCTCGGCGGCGGGGCGGCCGGGCAGCAGCAGGCAGAGCGGCACGGCGGCGGCAGTGAGCGCCACCGACCACCAGAAGGCCTGGTCGAAGCCCTGGGCCAGGGCCGCCGGGGTACGGATGCCGCCGGTGCCGTGCTGGAGCACCACGGTGAGCAGCGCGATGCCCACCGAGCCGCCGATCTGCTGGGCGACCCTGGTGATGATGCTGGCGTCCGGGATCTCGGCGCGCTCCAGGCCGGCGAAGGCGGCACCGGCCGGGGCGATCATGGCGGCGCCGAGCGCGAGGCCGCGGACGAACAGGGCCGCCGCCAGCGGGAGCAGACCGGTGTCGGCGCCGACGAAGGCGAACGGCACGGTGGCGGCGGCGACCAGGGCGAAGGCCGCCGGCGAGACCCGGCGGGGGCCGAAGCGGTCGGTGTAGCGGCCGGCCAGGCCGCGGGCCAGCAGCGCGCCGACGCCCTGCGGGATGAGCAGCAGGCCGGCGCCGAGCGCGTCCTGCCCGCGCAGCTGCTGGAAGTACAGCGGCAGCAGCAGCATCGGCCCGTACAGGGCGACGCCGCCCAGGAAGAGCAGGGTGGCGGAGGAGGCCACCGAACGGTGGCGGAACAGCCGCACGCCGACCAGGGCGCCCTCGGGGCGGGCCAGCGCCCGGGCGGTGAAGCCGGCGACCAGGGCGAGCCCGCCGAGCAGCGGGACGAGCACCTCGACGGTGGCGAAGCCGCCCCGGCCGTCGACCCGGGAGAGGCCGTAGATCACGGCGGCGCAGCCCGGGGAGAGCAGCAGCATGCCGAGCACGTCCGGCCGGGCGCGCGGCCGGTCCGGGCCGGGGCGGTCGTCGGGCAGGTCGCGGCGGGCGAGCAGCACGCCGACGACGCAGAACGGGATGTTGACGAGGAACAGCCAGCGCCAGTCGGCGAAGTGCAGGATCAGTCCGCCCAGCACCGGGCCGAGGATCGGGCCGAGCGCGGTGGGCACGGTGATGATCGCCATCACCTTGCCGGTGTTGCGCCCCTTGGCGGCCTGCATCAGCAGGGTGCTGACCAGCGGCATCATCAGCCCGCCGGCGACGCCCTGGACGACCCGGAAGGCGATCAGGGAGGCCGCGTCCCAGGCCAGGGCGCTGAGCACGGAGCCCAGCAGGAAGCCGAGGAGGGCGGCGATCCAGAGCCGGCGGCCGCCGAACCGCGCCTGGGCCCAGCCGGCCAGCGGGATGGTGACGAACACGGCGAGCAGGTAGCCGGTGCCCACCCACTGGACGGTGGAGAGCGGGGCGTGCAACCGCTCGGCGAGGTCGTCGAGGGCGACGCTGACGATGGTGGTGTCGAAGACGACGGCGAGGGCGCCGGTGATCAGGGTGACGGCCAGCCGCCACACGGCGGGGTCCACCCGGTCGGGGCCGGACGACGTGGCGGCGGGTGCGGCGGCGGGGTCGGTGCGGTGGGGGGTGCCCACGACGGCTCCTTTAGATACAGAGTTCTATCTTACGGCGGCCAGAGTAGGGCGCTAGGATAAGAAAGACAAGTCTTCCTAACGGAGGGATCGGCGATGGCCGAGCGACGCCGCGGGCCGGCACTGGAGAAGGCGCTGCTCGACGCGGCCTGGGCGGAACTCGCCGACCACGGCTACGCCCGGTTCACCATGGACGCCGTCGTCAAGCGCGCCGGCACCAGCCCGCCCGTCCTCTACCGGCGCTGGTCCAACCGCGACGAACTGGTCCGCGCCGCCATCGTGCACGCCGTCCGGGGGGCCCGGATCGACACCCCCGACACCGGGAGCCTGCGCGGGGACGTCCTCACCCTGATGCGGGAGATCAACACCACCCGGGTCGAACTCATCACCGTGGTGCAGATGCACCTGGCCGGCTACCGCCAGGAGTCCGGCACCAGCCCCGCCGACCTCGTCGACCCCCTGGTCACCGGTCGCGCCGAAGCGCTCGACCTGCTCTTCGAACGCGCCGCCGCCCGCGGCGAGGTCGACCCGGCCAGGCTCACCCCCCGGCTCAAGTCGCTCCCCTTCGACCTGCTGCGCCTCCAGATCCTCACCACGTTCGCGCCCGCGCCCGACGACGTCCTGGAGGAGATCGTCGACACCCTCTTCCTGCCCCTGCTGCGCTGACCGCGGACGGCGGCCCGCCGGACCGCCCCGACGACTCGGCCGCTCAACCGCTCAACCGCTCAGCGGCTCGGCCATGGCGACGGCGACCCGGCGGGGCGGGGTGAAGGGCTCGCGGGCGTGGGCGGTCAGCATGTTGTCGAGCATGACGACGTCGCCCTCCCGGTAGTCGAAGCGCGTCGCGGCCTTGCGGTAGCAGTCCCGCACGTGCGCCATCACGTCGTCCGGGATCCGGCCGCCGTCGCCGTAGTAGGTGTTGTTGGGCAACTCCTCGGCGGCGAAGAGGGCTTCGAGGCCGGCCCGGACACCGGGCGAGAGGGTGGAGAGGTGGAACATCGCCGCGTGGTTGAACCAGACCGGCTCACCGGTCCCCGGGTGGGTCCGGACGGCGTCGCGGACCACCCGGGTGCGTAGGGTGCCGTCGTCGAGCCACTCGGGCTCGATCCGGTTGGCCGCGCAGTAGGCCGCCACCTCGTCCCGGTCGGTGGTCCCGAAGACGTCCTGCCAGGGCAGGCCGAAGCCGGGGCCGAAGTTGCGCACCAGCATCCAGCGCCGCCGGGTGAAGTCGGCCAGCACCTCCGGGTCGAGCAGCCGGAGGATCTCCCGGCAGTCGGCCAGCGGGGTCGCGCCGCGGTCGGCGGGCGGCTGGACGCAGTGGAAGAACAGCGTCATCGGCCAGGAGGCCTGGTACGAGTTCTCGTTGTGGAAGAAGATCTCCTCCCGGGCCGGGTGCTCGGTCGAGGTGTAGACCCCGCCCTGGATCCGGCTGCGCGGGGACGACTTCTCCTGGTACGGGAGCGGCGGGCCGGCCAGTCGGCGGACGGTCTCCTCGAAGTCCTCGACGCCCCGCAGCGCGAAGCCGCGCAGCAGCACGGCCCCGTGCTCGCGGACCAGGTCCCTGATCCGCGCCCGGTACTGCCGCGCGTGGTCGACCAGCAGGGTCTCCGCCCGCTCCGGCTCGATCCGGTACGGGAGCGTCATCGGGCGCTCACCGCCGACGCGGGCCGCGCGGACCCCGGCTCCTGGTCCTGCTCCTGGTCCTGCTCCGGCTCCGGCTCCGGCTCCAGGGCCGCGCTGAGCGAGCGGATCGTCGGGTGGTCGAGCAGCATCCGGCTCTCCAGCCGGATCCCCAGCCTGGCCGCGCGGCCCGCCACCAGCAGGGTGGCGACCGAGTCGCCGCCGACGTCCAGGAAGTGGTCGTCGATCCCGACCTCGTCCAGGCCGAGCACCTCCTGCCAGATCCCGGCCAGCGCCTGCTGCACCGGGGTGACCGGCGGGGCGCTCGGGCCGGAGGCCTCGACGGGGGCGTCCGGGAGGCGGGAGCGGTCCACCTTGCCGTTCGCGGTCAACGGCAGGTCCTCCACCGGCACCACCACCGAGGGCACCAGGTAGCCGGGCAGTACCTCGCGGGTCCAGGCCCGGATCGCCTCCGGCTCCGGCCGCGCCCCGGGCCGGCCGGTCACGAAGGCGATGATCCGTCGGGTCTCCCCGACGTCCCGGACCACGGCGGCCGCGGCCGCCACCTGCTCGTGCCGCTGGAGCACCGCCTCGATCTCCCCCGGGCTGACCCGGTGGCCGTTCACCTTCGCCTCGTCGTCCAGTCGGCCGACGAACTCCACCGAGCCGTCCGGGAGGTAGCGTCCCGCGTCGCCGGTCCGGTAGAGCCGGCTGCCGGGCGGCCCGTACGGGTCCGGGACGAAGTGCCCGGCGGTCGGGCCGGGCAGCCCCGCGTACCCGCGTGCCAGGCCCGCTCCCCCGATGTGGATCTCCCCGGTGGCCCCGACCCCGGCGATCCCCAGGTCCGGATCCAGCACGTACTGGCGGACGTTGGCGATCGGCCGGCCGATCGGCACGGCCGGTCCGGCCGGGAGCGGATCGGACACGAAGGCGGCCGAGGAGCCCACCGTGGCCTCGGTCGGGCCGTACTCGTTGACCACCCGCAGCTGCGGCATCCGCTCCAGCCACGGGCGCACCAGCTCGGTCGGCAGCGCCTCCCCGCCCACCACGAAGGTGCCGACCGCGGGGGTGTGGAAGGACAGCGGGAGGGCGTGCTCCAGCATCCGCAGGTGCGCCGGGGTGAGCTTGACCAGGTCGAACCGGACGCCCTGGCGCAGCAGTTCGGCCAGTTCGTCGACCCCCTGGCCGTCCGGGACGATCCGGACGCCGGCGCCGGTGACCAGCGGGGCGAGCAGGCCGGTGAGCGTCAGGTCGAAGGTGAGCGGGGTGTGCAGCGCGGCGCCCTCGGCGGCGGGGTCGCCGCTCAGGTAGGCGCGGGCGGCGTGGTCCACGTAGTTGGCGAGCGCCTGCTGCTCGATCAGCACGCCCTTCGGCCGGCCGGTGGAGCCGGAGGTGTAGAGCACGTAGGCGAGGTGGTCCGGCCGGACCGCGACCGGCTCCAGCGGGCGGCCGCCGCCGTGGTCCACGTCCAGCACCGGGACCGCCCCGCCGTCGAGGAGCGCGGCGGTGCGGGCGTCGCCGACGGCGGCGCAGGGTTCGGCGTCCGCGAGGACGGCCCGGATCCGCTCCTTCGGCCACTCCGGGTCCAGCGGCACGAAGGCGGCGCCGGCCCGCAGCACCGCGAGCACCGCGGCGACCAGGGCGGGCGAGCGCGGCAGGCAGATCGCGACCCGCTGCTCCGGCCGGGCCCCGACGGCGTGCAGTCGGCCGGCCAACTCACCGGCCCAGCTGTCCAGTTCCGCGTAGTCGAGGTCGCCGATGCCGGTCAGCAGGGCGGGGCGCCCGCCGTCCCGCTCGGCCCAGCGTGCGAAGCGTCGGTACACCGGCTCGGCCGTCGGGACGGCGGGCCCGGCGGAGAGTTCGGCCAGCCGTTCCGCCGTGACGGCCGGTGCGGCGGTGATGTCGTGTTCGGCCCTGTCGGGCTCGGCTCTGTCGGGCTCGGCTCTGTTCTGCTCGGCCTGCAACGCGGACTCCTCATTCCTCCCACGCCCCGGTCCGGCCGGGGTCGTTCGGCGAGTTGACTCGACTGCTCGACTGCACGGCGGGGCGGGTGCACGGCGGGGGGACCGCTCGACCGGGCGGCGACGCCCCGGCGGCTCAGCCCCGCGGCTCAGCCCTGCGGCTCGGGCCGCAGTTCGAGGGTGCAGCACTTCGCGGCGCCGCCCGCCTTGAGGAGCTCGGTGGTGTCCACCCCGACCGGGTTGAAGCCGCGCTCCCGGAGCTGCTCGATCAGGCCGGCCGCCGCCTGCGGCAGCACCACGTTGAGGCCGTCCGAGAAGGCGTTGAGGCCGAACACCGCGGCGTCCTGGGCGTCGGCGAGGATCGCGTCCGGGAAGAGGGTCTCCAGAACGGAGCGGCTGCCGGGGGTGAAGGCCGCCGGGAAGTACATCACCTCGGTGTCGGACAGCACCGAGAGCGCGGTGTCCAGGTGGTAGTGCTCGGGGTTGACCAGGGTCAGCGAGGTGACCGGCAGCCCGAAGAACTCCTGCGCCTCGTAGTGCGAGCGCTGGTCGGTGCGGAAGCCGGTGCCGGCCAGGATCCGCCGCCCGACCGGCAGGTAGTCGCCCTCGCCCTCGTTGACGAACTCGGGCCACAGCACCTCGCGGTAGCCCTGCTGGACGAACCAGGCCAGGTACGCCGGCCCCTCGGCGGTCCGTTCGACGTGCCGGAACCGGGCCCCGAGGACCTTGCCGTCCACCACCGTCGCGCCGTTGGCGGCGAAGACCATGTCCGGCAGGCCGGGCACCGGCTCGATCACCTCGACGGTGTGGCCCAGCGACAGGTACACCTCGCGCAGCCGCTCCCACTGGAGCAGCGCCGACTCGCGGTCCACCGGCTTCTCGGGGTGCATCCACGGGTTGATGGAGTACGTCACGTCGAAGTGCTGCGGACGACACATCAGGAGTCGGCGCGGGGTGGCCCTTCGGGCCGTCGGCCGTATCGGCTCGGGCTGAGTACCGCCACTGGACACAGGGATCTCCTCTGCGATGGTGGTTTCAGGAGAGGGAAAAGGGTGCCGGGTCGCCGTGCGGACCGCGGCGCCGGTGGGGGTTCACGAGGGCCAGGTCACGAAACGCCGCCGCCGCAACGATCCTGACATGTCATCGGCAAGCCCACAATCACCCGACCCTAGCAGTCGACCTGCCCATTGTCCCGGGTGTTCATGCCACGAACGGCCGACCGGACTCCGCCGCTCCGCCCCTCCGGCGGGCGGTCCGCCCCCCGCGACCCCGGCGACATACCGGGCACAACCGCTCCGTTACCCCTCCAACCGCCCCAGGGGGGATCAATGATCCGGGGCCTTGACTTTCCCGGGCGTCAGTCAATAGCTTGCGCCGGAGTGCCCAGATGCCCCGAACCGCGCAATCACGACCCGGCATCGCCGAACTCCACCGGAATTCCGGCGATCCGCGGGAAGGAAAGGTCGGACCGCCGGATGACGAACCAGGACACCGGGACCGGAACTCCGGCCGAGGAACAGCACCCCGCCCTCCGGGAGATCCCGCTCGCCCACCCCCAGGAACGCCTCTGGTTCCTGCACCAGCTCCACCCGGACGTGCCGGTGTACAACGAGCCGGCCGCCTACGGAATCACCGGCGAACTCGACGTCCCGGCACTCACCGAGGCGATCCGCGCGCTGGTCGGGCGGCACGAGCCGCTCCGGACCGGATTCGCCGTCCGGGGGGACCGGCCGGTCCAACTGATAGCCGACGAACTGCCCTTCGAACTCCCGGTGGAAAACCTCGGAACGGATGCCGGGGCGGTCCTGCGCAGGCTTTCCGAAGCCGCCTCGCAACCCTTCGACCTGAGCCGCCCCGGGCTTTTCGACATCCGGCTGGCGAAGCTGTCCGAAAACCACCACATCCTGTACCTCAACCTCCACCACCTCATCACGGACGGCCAGTCCGGCCGACTTCTGATCGACGAGATCGGCCGCTCCTACCGGCACGCGAAAGCCGGTCGCCCGCCGATTTCCGAGCCGCTCGCGGTGAGTTATTCACGGTATTCGGTGCAACAGCGCGAGCGCCTCGCCGGCCCGGCGGCCGAAGCCGACCTGGCGTCCTGGGAGTCGACGCTGACCGGCGTTCCCGGCCTGCTCCGGCTGCCCGCCGACCGCCCGCGCGGGGCCACCCAGGACTTCGCCGGGAGCGACGTCCGCTTCAAACTCTCCGGTTCGTCCACGCAACGCCTCACCGAAGTCGCCAAACAGCACAACGCCTCGCACTACATGGTCCTGCTCGCGGCGTTCACCCTCCTGCTGCACCGGTACTCGGGACAGCAGTCCCTCGTGGTCGGCACCCCGGTCGCGAACCGGCCGGGCGATGGCCTGGAACAGACCCTCGGCTTCTTCGTCAACACCCTCCCGATCCGCAGCGACCACACCCCCGGGCAGACCTTCGCCGACTACCTGGGCGCGCTGCGCGAGACCTGCCTGGACGCCTTCGCCCACCAGGAGACCCCGTTCGACCACATCGTCCAACGGCTCGGGCTGCAGGGCGAACTGAGCCACGCACCGCTGGTGCAGACGGTCTTCGCGTACAACCACACCCAGCACCGCCCGCACCTGGACGGCCTGGAGGTCCGCCCGCTCGACGTGCGCACCGCGACCGCCCGGTACGAGCTCGGCCTCTACCTGGACCGCTCCCCGCAGGGCGGCCTGGACGGCCGGTTGGAGTTCGCCACCGCGCTCTTCGACCGCACCACGGTGGCCCGGCTCGCCGAGAACTACCGGACGCTGCTGGACGGGCTGTTGGCCGACCCCGACCGGCCGCTGGAGGCGTACGAGCTCTGCTCGCCCGCCGAGCGCGCCCTGATCGCCCGCGGGAACCGCACCGGCGCGCAGTTCCCGGAAGAGCGCTGCGTGCACGAGTTGTTCGAGGCGCAGGCCGCCCGCACCCCGGACGCCGTCGCGGTGAGCGCGGCGGACGGCGAGCTGACCTACCGTGAACTGGACCGCCGCGCCTCGGCCCTGGCCGAGCACCTGCGCGGGCGCGGGGTCGGCGCGGACCAGTGCGTCGGCGTGTTCGTCGAGCGCTCGGTGGCCCTGGTGGTGGCCCTGCTCGGCATCCTCAAGGCCGGCGGCGCCTACCTGCCGCTCGACCTGGCGGCGCCCCGCGCCCGGCTGGAGCAGATCCTGCGGGACGCCCGCGCCCGGGTGGTGCTGACCGGCAGCGTGCCACTGGAGCCGTTCGACGACATCGAGCCGATCGGCCCGCTGCCGGACCGGTCCCCGGCGGACGGCCCCGAGCGCCCCGAGCACCCCGACCGACCCGCCCCGGCGGCCCACCCTGAGCACCTGGTCTCGGTGTACTACACCTCCGGCTCCACCGGGGCCCCCAAGGGCGTGGCCAACCGGCACCGCGGCTGGGTCAACCGGCTGACCTGGATGCAGCGCCGGCACGCCCTGCGACCGGGCGAGACGGTGCTGCACAAGACCACCCTCACCTTCGACGACTCCGCCCTGGAGATCTTCTGGCCGCTGTCCGTCGGCGGCCGGGTGGCGGTGCTGCCGCCCGACCTGCACCGCGACCCGCAGGCCATCGTCGAGGCCCTGGCCCGGCACCGCTCGGTGTACCTCCAGGTCGTCCCCAGCATGCTCAACTCCGTGCTGGACGTGGTGGAGCAGCGCGGCGCCGCCGGACTGGAGGCGCTGCGCGGCACCACCTCCAGCGGCGAGGCGCTGTCCCCCGGCACCGTGCGGCGGTTCCGCGCGCTGATGCCCGGCGAGCTGCACAACACCTGGGGCGCCACCGAGGTCTCCATCGACTCCACCCACCACACCTGCACGGCCGAGGACCTCGCCGGCGCCGGGCCGGTCAGCCTGGGCCGGCCGTTCGACAACAACACCGTCCACGTGCTGGACGCCTCGCTCCGGCCGGTCCCGATCGGCGTCGTCGGCGACCTGTACATCGGCGGCGCCGGGCTGGCCCGCGGCTACGCCGGCGACCCGGCCCGCACCGCAGCCGCCTTCCTCCCGCACCCCTCGGTGGCCGGCGAGCGGCTCTACCGCACCGGCGACAAGGGCCTGTTGCGGTCGGACGGGCGGCTGGAGTTCGTCGGCCGCACCGACCACCAGGTCAAGATCCGCGGCATGCGGGTGGAACTGGGCGAGATCGAGGCGGTGCTGGAGGGCCACCCCGGGGTGAAGGAGGCGGTCGTCCTGGTCCACGAGGGCGAGAACGGGCTGCGCCGCCTGGTCGCCTACGTGACCGCGCTGCGGCCCGACCGGCGGCCCTCGCCCGAGGAGGTGCGCGCCCACGTCGGACAGCGGCTGCCGGAGTACATGGTGCCCTCCTTCGTCACCGTCCAGGACCGCTTCGAGGTGACCGCCAACGGCAAGATCGACCGCGGCGCGCTGGCACCCCCGGAGCGCCTGCTGGACGACGCCGGGGCCCCGGGCGAGCCCTGCGAGGGGCCGGTCGAGGCCTTCGTCGCCGACATCTGGCGCGACCTGCTCGGCCTGACCCGGATCGGGGCGCTGGACGGCTTCTTCGCCCTGGGCGGCAACTCCCTGGTCGCCACCCGGTTCGTCTCCCGGGTGCGCCAGCGGGCCGGCATCGACCTGCCGCTGATGTCGGTCTTCACCAAGCCGACACTGCGCGAACTGAGCGCGGAGGTCGAGCAGCTGCTGGTGCGACGGCTGGAGGAGATGACCGAGGCCGAGGCCGGGGAGCTGCTGCGGCAGCTGTCCTGACCGTGGGCCACCCGACCGCCGGCCCACCGGGCGAGCGGGCCGGCGGTCCGACCACTTCTCGACCGTTTCTCGACCGTTTCTCGACCATGGGGGAGAGCGTCATGCCTGACGAGCCATCCGGCACGGGACTGACCGGACTCAAGCGCGACCTGCTGCGCCGGATCCTCTCCGGCGACGGTGCACCCGATCCCGCCGGAGGACTGCGCCGCCGACCCCGGGAGGGCCGGATCCCGGCCTCCGCGGCGCAGCGGCGGCTCTGGTTCATCGACCACCTGAACGAGTCCAGCACCTCCTACAACGTGCCGTTCGCGCTGCGGATCTCCGGCCCGCTGCGGGAGGACGCCCTGTGGTGGGCCTTCGACGCGCTCCTCGCCCGGCACGAGGCCCTGCGGACCACCTTCGGCTTCACCGGCGAGGAGCTGTTCCAGGAGATCGCGCCGTCCGTGCGGGTGGCCCGGAACCACCACGACCTGCGCGGGCTGCCGGAGGCGGAACGCGGGCGGGCGGCCGAGGAACTGATCGCCGAGGCGGCCCGGCGGCCGTTCCGGCTGGACGGCGAACCGCTGCTGCGCGTGGTGCTGATCCGGGTGGGGGACGAGCTCTGCCACGCCGTGGTCAACCTCCACCACATCGTCACCGACGGCTGGTCCGAGGGCATCCTCTTCCAGGAGCTGGGCGTCCTCTACTCGGCCCGGGTGCGGGGCGAGGAGCCCGAACTTCCGCCGACCGGGCTCCAGTACGCGGACTACACCGGCTGGGAGGCCGAACCCGAGGCCCGGGACCTGTACGAGCAGCAGCTCGGCTACTGGCGCGAGCGGCTCAAGGACGTCCCCGCCGGGCCCGCCCTGCCGACGGACCGGCCGCGCCCGGTCGAGCCGAGCATGCGCGGGGCCTCGGTGCCGGTCGCGGTGCCGGCGGACCTCCAGGCGGCCCTGCGGCGCTGGGAGGGCGGCGACCGGGCCTCGCTGTTCACCGGCGCGGTCGCGGTGCTCGCCCAACTGCTGCACCGCTACGGCGGCGAGGACACCGTGGTGATCGGCGTACCGGTGGCCAACCGGGCCCGCCGCGAGCTGGAGCCGGTGGTCGGGTTCTTCTCCAACACCGTCGCCCTGCGGGTCGACCTCGCCGACGGGCCCACCCAGGCCGAGCTGCTGGACCGGGTCCGGACCGTCTCGGTGGAGGCGCTGTCCCACCAGAACGTCCCGTTCAACCAGGTCGTGGAGGCGCTCGGGCTCCAGCGCGCCCCGGGCAGCAATCCGGTCTTCCAGGTCATGTGCTCGGTCAACCAGGCCACCGCACCGCCGACCCTGGCGGACTGCGGGGTCGAGCTGGTGGACCTCGACAACGACACCGCCAAGTTCGACCTGGAGCTGGTCGTCACCTACGACCGGGACCGGGTCGACTGCCGCTTCGAGTACGCCACCGACCTGTTCGACCGCGCGACCGTGGAGCAGCTGGCCGGGCACTTCCGGCTGCTGCTGGCCGCGTTCCTGGAGCGGCCGGGGTCCCGCGCCGGGGACCTCGCCCTGGGCGGCGACGGCGCCGGTGGGGTGCCGGAGGACGGGGTGGCGCCGGAGGACGGGGTGGTACTCACCGACCGGTACGGCCGGCCGTGCCCGGTCGGCGTGTTCGGCGCCGTGACGGTGGCGGGCGTGCCGGACGGCCGCACCGCCCGGCGGCTGCGCGACGGCACCCTGGAGTACCGGGACGAGCCCTCCGCCGCCGCCCCGGCGCCGGCGCCGGCCCCCGCCGCGCAGGCCCCGCGGACCGGCACCGAGCGGCGGCTGGCCGCGATCTGGAGCCAGGTCCTCGACGGCGGCACGCCCGGCCGGGAGCAGGACTTCTTCCGTACCGGCGGCGACTCGCTGCTGGCCACCAAGGTGGTCGCCCGGGTGCGCCGGGCCTGGGGGATCAAGCTGTCGGTCCGCCAGATGCTGCGCTCCCCCACCCTGGGCGCGCTGGCCGCCGAGATCGACCGGCTGGTCGCCGAGCGGGGCGCGGAACCGGCCCCCCAGCCGTCCGGGCCGGCCCCGGTGGCGCGTCCGGCGACGCTGCCGCTGTCGCTCGCCCAGCGCGGCATCTGGTTCAACAACCAGGTCGAGGGCCAGAGTTCCTACTACCACATGCCGCTGGCGCTGCGGCTGACCGGTCCGCTGGACCGAGCGGCGCTGCACGCGGCGCTCGGTGACGTGATCGCCCGGCACGAGAGCCTGCGCACGGTGTTCCCGGTCCGCGACGGCGAGCCGTGCCAGCTGGTGCGGGATCCGTCCGAGCCCGCGCTGCCGCTGCTCCCGGTCGCGGCCGGGGACCTCGACGCGGCGCTGCGCGCGGCCGCGGCCCGGCCCTTCGACCTGAGCGGCGAACCGCCGGTGCGGGCCTGCCTGTTCGAGGTCGGCGCCGAGGACCACCTGCTGCTGATCGTGATCCACCACATCGCCTGCGACGGCCTCTCCTGGCAGCCGCTGTGCGAGGACCTGTCGACGGCCTACGCCGCCCGCAGGGCCGGGGCCGCGCCGCGCTGGGAGCCGCTGCCGCTGCAGTACCCGGACCACGCCCTGTGGCAGCACGACGCGCTGGGCTCCGCGACGGACCGCGACAGCGGGCTGGCCCGGCAGCTCGCGCACTGGACCGGGCGCCTGGCCGGGCTGCCCGAGGAGCTGCCGCTGCCGGCCGACCGGGTGCGCCAGGCCACCGCCGACTACCGGGGCGACACCGTCCCGCTCGCCGTCCCGGCCGCGCTGCACCGGGCGGTCGGCGAGCTGGCCGGCTCCGCCGGGGCCAGCGTCCACATGGTGGTGCAGGCGGCGCTGGCCGCCCTGTTGACCCGGATGGGCGCGGGCGGGGACATCCCGCTGGGCACGGCGGTCGCGGGCCGCTCGGAGGTGTCCCTGGAGCGGCTGGTCGGCTGCTTCATCAACACCGTCGTGCTGCGCACCGACACCTCGGGCGACCCGAGCTTCGCGGCGCTGCTGGAGCGGGTGCGGGAGACCGACCTGGCCGCCTACGCGAACCAGGACGTCCCCTTCGACCTGCTGGTGTCCGCCCTGAACCCGGCCCGCCAGCCGGGCCGCAACCCGCTGTTCCAGGTCCTGCTGTCGGTCGCGGGCCGGCCCGAGGCCAGCCCGGAGCTGGCCGGGCTCCGGGTGGAGCCGGTGCTGTTCGAGCTGCCGGTCTCCCCCTTCGACCTGGACTTCTCGCTGACCGAACAGCAGGGCGCGGACGGCGGCCCGGCCGGTCTGCTGGGGCACGTCACCTACAACACGGCGCTGTTCGACCGGCGGACCGTCGCCGCGCTGGCCGAGCGGTTCACCACCCTGCTCGCGTCGGCCGTCGCCGAACCGGCCCGGCCGCTGTCCGAGCTGGAGCTGCTCCCGGCGGCCGAGCGCCGACGGATCCTGGAGGACTGGAACAGCACCGGCGCCGGCGTCCCCGCGGTGACGCTGGCGGCGCTCTTCGAGGCCGCCGCCGCCCGGGCCCCGCAGGCGCCGGCCCTGGAGTTCGGCGACACCCGGCTGACGTACCGGGAGCTCGGCGCGCGGGCCAACCGGCTGGCCCGGCTGCTGATCGGGCGCGGGATCGGCCCGGAGCAGTTCGTCGCCGTGGCGCTGCCGCGCGGGGTCGAGCTGGTGGTGGCGGTGCTCGCGGTGGCCAAGGCCGGGGCGGCGTTCATCCCGGTCGACCCGGGCTACCCGGCCGAGCGGATCGCGTTCATGCTGGCGGACGCCGGTCCGGCCCTGGTGGTCACCACCGCGGACTCCGGACTGCCGGACACCGGGCTGCCGGAGAGCGGGACGGCCCGGCTGGTGCTGGACGAGCCCGCCACTGCGGAGCTGCTGGCCCGACAGCCGGACGCCGATCCCACCGACGCCGACCGGACGGCCCCGCTCGACCCGCTCAGCCCCGCCTACGCGATCTACACCTCGGGCTCGACGGGTGTCCCCAAGGGCGCCGTGATGCCGCACACCGGTCTGCTCGCGCTGAGCGACCAGATGGCCGCGCGGCTGCGGATCGACCACGGCTCCCGGGTGCTCCAGGTGTCCACGCCGAGCTTCGACGCCTGGGTGCTGGAGCTGCTGATGGCCTTCCCGATCGGGGCGGCCCTGGTGGTGGCCCCGCCGGGCCCGCTGGCCGGCGAGGAGCTGGCGGACTTCCTGCGCGGGCGGCGGATCACCCATGCCTTCCTCGCCCCGACCCGGCTGGCCACCGTGCCCCCGGTCGAGCTGCCCGCGCTGGTCGGCCTGGCCAGCGGCAGCGAGGTGCTGCCCGGCGACCTGGTCGGCCGCTGGTCGCCCGGGCGCCGGATGATCAACATCTACGGAGCCACCGAGTCCACCGTCATCTCCACCACCACCGGCCCGCTCTCCGGCGACGGCGTGCCCACCCTGGGCGGGCCGAACCTGGACGCCCGGGTGTACGTGCTGGACGAGGCGCTGCGGCCGGTGCCGCCGGGCGTCCCCGGGCAGGCCTACCTGGCCGGCACCGGGCTGGCCCGCGGCTACCTGCACCGCCCCGTCCTGACCGCCGACCGCTTCGTGCCCTGCCCGTTCGGGGCGCCGGGCGAGCGGATGTACCGGACCGGGGACGTGGTGCGCTGGACGCCGGACGGCGAGCTGATGTTCGTCGGCCGGGCCGACGACCAGGTGAAGCTGCGCGGTCTGCGGATCGAGCTGGGCGAGGTCGAGTCGGCGGTCGGTTCGCACCCCGCGGTGGCGCACGCCGTCGCCGTGGTGAGCGGCTCCGCGACGGGCGACCGGCTGGTCGCGTACGCCGTGCCGATGGCCGGGACGGCGGTGGACGGCCCCGCGCTGCGCGAGCACGCCGCCCGCACCCTGCCCGACTTCATGGTGCCCTCGGCCGTGGTGGTGCTGGACGCCTTCCCGCTGCTGCCCAACGGCAAGGTGGACCGCGGTGCGCTGCCGGCCGCGCCGGAGCCGGAGGAGGAGTACACGGCGCCGCGCACGCCCGTCGAGGAGACGCTCGCCGGGATCTGGCAGTCCGTCCTCGGGGTCGACCGGATCGGCGTGCACACCGACTTCTTCCGGCTCGGCGGGCACTCCCTGATGGCCACCCAGATCCTGAGCCGGATCCGCTCCTCGCTGGGGGCCGCGGTCCCGCTGGTGCGGTTCTTCGAGCACGCGACGATCGCCGAACTGGCCGCCGAGGTGGACCGGGCAGGGCAGTCGGGCGGGGCGGAGCCGGTGGTGGTCCGACGCCGTCGGACCGTGCTGACCGACACCGCCCGGCCGGAGTGACCGGACGGACCCCGGAAACGACCGGACCGGCCCGCGGCGGGAGCTGCGGGCCGGTCCGTCGGTGTCCCGTCCGGGCGGGGGTCGTGCGGGACGTGCGGGCGGTGCGGGGGCCGTACGGGGGCTCAGAGGCCCAGGCGCTGCTTGACCTCGGCGAAGAACGGGATGTGCCGGTAGTCCTTGGCCTGCGGGTCGTAGTCGGTGTAGCGGTTGGTGAACTCCAGCAGCCCGGCGCGCACCCGCTCCAGCGGCTCGGTGCGGATCCGCCGCTCGATCGCCCGGATCTCGCCCAGGAAGGCTGCCAGCACCGCCGGCAGCTCCGGGGCCAGCTCGATCAGGCCGTCGCGCAGCCGGATGCCCCGGTGCTCCGTCAGGTAGCTGAACAGCAGTTGGGAGGCGACGGCGTCGTAGTTGGGGCGCGGGATGCCCTCCACCGCGTAGCGCAGCAGCCGCTCGGCGAGGATGTACTCGTAGGCGGCCCGGGCCTGTTGCTCGGGCAGCTGCGCGTCGTCGAGGCAGACCAGCATGGCCGAGACGTCCACCCGGAGCTCCTCCAGCCCGGCCAGCGGCTTGAGCTTCTTCGCGTCCAGGAACTCCGGGATCGGCAGGTCGCCCTGCCGGTGGTGGTACTCGTGCAGCCGGACCCACCAGGAGGAGGCGGCCTCGACGACGTGGTCGGGGGCGCCCTGGATCCGCGGGAAGCTGCCCGGTGCCATCACGGCGTCGATCATCTTCCGGGTGATCCGGTTGTGGCGCTCGACGAACTTGTCGATGAAGTAGAAGATCAGGTCGTCCGGGTCCTGCCGGCCGTCGAGGTGGTTCTCCGGGAACAGGGCGACGACCACCCGGGACTTGAAACCCTCCGACTTCGCGAGCAGGTTGACCGGCCGGGTGTTGCTGGCGTACCGGACGGCCAGGTGCGGGTCGGTCGGCAGGGTCCGGTACGCCAGGTAGTCGAGCGAGAGCTTCGGGAAGTACGAGGCGTCGAAGAACGAGAAGACGTGGTTGTCGCGCTCCTCGTTGATGTGCGCCTTGGTCGCGCGGAGCCGGGAGCCGTCCGGGCTGTCCCGCAGGTCGGCCAGGAAGGCCCGGACGATCGGCTGGCGGCTCAGCTCGGCGCTGTCCGCCAGCTCCTTGGCCAGCCGCTCCAGGAACACCGGGTCCCTCGGGTCCGCGACCGGCTGCAACCGGCGGCGCAGGGCGTTCACTTCGGCGATCACCGGCGCTACGGGGTCCACGACTGGTTCTCCTCTCCGCGCGGCCGGTCAGCCGGCCGGTGTGACGGTCAGGTGCGGGAACTCCGAGGTGGTGAGCATGATCCGGGCGCGCTGGACGGCGTTGAAGCCGGTGCCGTACCCCAGCCCGGTGAGGATCTCCCGGCCGGTGCGGCGGCCGTCCGCGGCCTCCTGGATCGCCTTGACCTCGGGCCAGGCGGGCCAGGCGGCCACCTCGGAGGCGTTCGGGTCGGGGTGGTACGCGCCGTCCCGGTCCAGGACGTGGCGGTGGCGCACGGCCTTCGGGCGGTCGAGCACGCCGTCCAGGAACATCCGGTTGCGGTCGGCGTCCGAGACCCTGGTGCCCGTGCCGGCGCGGTCGGGGCGCAGGTAGAACCAGAGCATCGGCGAGTTGTCCAGGTGCAGCAGGTTCACCAGCTGCCAGCGCGCCAGGTCGTCCAACCGCTCGTACGGGGCCAGCAGTTCGGGGTCGGTGAGCTCCGTAGTCCAGAGGAACCGACGGCGCATCTTGTCGAAGCCGTTGACCTTCGGGGCCTCCAGCAGCAGGCCGCACTCGCGGGCCAGCCCGGCCAGCGAGTCGACGTCGTAGGAGGTCTCGCAGGGGTTCATCCAGCGGTCCGCCCAGGCGGGTTCGGGGCTGCGCCGGGTGTCCTCCAGGTGCTTCGTCATGGTGCTCTCGACCTGGAGCGAGCCGGCCAGGCTCCGGGCGAGGGCGTACCGCTCGCGGTGGCCGTGCTCGGACTCGGGGGCCAGGATCCGCAGGGCCGCCTGGAAGGACTCGGCCTCCCGGCGGTGGAAGCGGTTGTAGACCATGAGTTCGAGCACGCCGTCGTCCCGCACCGCCGCGGACAGCCGCTCCAGGCAGCGCCGCGGCTCCGGGTTGTGGTGGATCACCCCGGTGCAGACGACCAGGTCGAACTCCCGGTCGTACCCGGCCTGGGTGATGCCCTGCTGCACCAGCCGCAGGTTGGTCACCCCGAGCTGCTCGGCGTTCTGCCGGCAGATGGCGAGCGACTCCGCGGAGACGTCGGTGCCGAGCACCTCGGCCGCGGGGAACTGGAGCGCCGTGATCAGCGCCTGGTTGGTCCCGCAGCCGGCGACCCAGATCCGGCGGATCGGCCCGAGGCCGGCCCGGCCGGTCTCCTGGCGGATCAGGGCGGCGTGGAAGTCGGGGTCGCTCATCCGGTCGAAGTAGACCGGCTTCCACGGGTAGGGGAACGTCCCGTAGAACTCGGAGACGGTGTTCTCGTGCCCGATCAGCCCGTGCGGCGTCGACACTTGTGCTACTCCCATTCGCTCAGGGTTGCGGTGCGGATCGGCGGCCGATCAGATCAGGGTCACCGAGCGGTCGAGCAGGGACAGCGCTCCGATGCCCACCCGCAGGCCGTCGTTGGCGTGGGTCAGGCTGGCCGACCGCAGGTCGCGGAAGTGCCGCTCCAGGGGGATCGGGGCGTCCTGGAGGTAGCCCAGCCGCAGTCCGCCCAGCTGCACCATGTTGTCGACCGCCCGGAAGGCCAGGTCGGAGGTGGCCACCTTGAGGGCGTTGAGCTGGAGTTGGGTCCGCGGGTGGGCCAGCGAGCGGCCCTCGGCGCGGGCCAGGTCGACCTCCTCGCGGACCCGGGTGAGGTAGGCACTGGCGAGTTCGAGGTCCACCCGGATCCGGGCGAGCCGCTCGTGGAAGAGGTCGGAGGCGCCGTCGGCCCGGCCGGACTTCCAGAGGAAGCGCACCAGTTCGCTCAGCGCGCCGCGGGCGGCGCCCAGCCAGCAGGCGGCCCAGGCGAGGTGCGAGACCGGGATCATGCTCTCCCGCGCCACGTCGGCGAAGCGGCCGGAGCCGCCGATGACGTTCCGGGCCGGGGCGCTGCCCTTGATGACCATCCCGACGCTCTCGGTGGCCCGCATGCCGAGCGCGTTCCACTCGCCGGTGGTCGCCAGTTCCAGGTCCGCGCGGTCGGCGTAGACCAGCGAGACCTCGTGCTCCGAGGCCTCCGCGCCGGCCCGCATGCTGATCAGGTAGCCGTCGGCGTGCGCGCCGCCGGTCACCACCGGGGCGATCCGGTCGATGCCGACCCGGTCGCCGTCGGGGACCAGCGGGCTGTGGGCGGTGAACAGGCTGGCGCCCCGGCCCTGTTCGCTGGTGACGGAGGCGATGAAGAGCTCCTCCGTACCGATCCGGGTGAGCAGGTCGGCCTTGAGCTCCGCGCTGCCGTACCGGACCACCGCGTCGACGTGCGACACGTGCATCGCCCAGATCTGGGCGGTGGACAGGCAGGCGCCGGCCAGTTCCTGCGCGACCTCGGTCCACAGTCGGGTGGAGGCGCCGGAGCCGCCGTACTCCTGCGGGACGGTCAGGCTGAGCAGCCGGTGCTCGCGCAGGGTCTCCAGCGACGCGGCCGGGAAGGCCGCGAGCCGGTCGGACTCGGCGGCCTGTTCGCGCAGGACCGGCAGGATCCCGGCCACGAGCTCGGCCGCGGCCGCCGTCATCAGCCGTCCTTCCGAACCGCGTGGCCCGCCTGGGCGAGGGTTTCGGAAACCTCGGCCCACAGCGTGGCGGGCGTCGCGAAGATCTGGAAGTTGAGCAACTCGAAGGCGAACTCGACGTCGTACTCACGCTCCAGCTGCATCATCAGCTGGACGATTCCGATGGAGGTGAGACCGGCTCCCGAGAGATCCAGATCAGGAACCAGTTCGGCGCCACCGGAAATCCCGGGGACGACCTTCAGGAGTACTTTCTCGAAACGGTCGTCCCATGGCCTGCTCACGGTGTTGCCCCTCCCGCTGTACGGAAAACCATCGCTGCTTCTGGTGAATGCGACTGAATTCGGCCGCGCGATTCAGGACGCGTCGGCCGGCGACCCCGAGGTGGATTTCAGGAGGTCTCGCCGGCCATTGCCCGGCGCAGACTCAGCGGACGCATGTCGGTCCACACCTCGGCGATGCGGTCGAGGCATTCCTGCTTGGTCCCGGTGAACCCGGGCGCGGTCCAGCCGGCCGGCGGGGTGCTCTCCGCAGGCCAAACCGAGTACTGCTCCTCGTGGTTGACGACGACCTGGTAGGACCGGAGGTCCTCGTCGCTCTGCTCGCTCACGTGTCCCTCTTTCCGATCAAGGCCTGCCCCCGCACACCCGTCGACACGTATTTCCGCCCGGGTTCCTCATCGGCCGATCGAACGGCCGGGCAATCCGGCAACGGCGGGGCCGAACGCCTCGCGGCGGCCATAAGTCCGGTTCCGGGCAGGGGCTTCGATGCCAATGATCCTCTCCGCGTCCCACCCCGCTGTCAATGGTCGGAAGAGAAGTAGGGACGCCCGGACCGGGGCCCGCCCGGGCCGATATCCATATCCATCCCAACCGGGACAGAACCGCACTATTCCGACCCGCCACCCCAACTCCCGTGGCACACCCGGAAAACGGCTGTTGACAGGAGCATCGCCAACGCTAAGATCGACTTGGATCGACTTAGTGACTGCCGTCTGCGCACCGGAAGACCATATCGACGCCGCCCCCCACCTCGCGGCCGATAAATGGGATGAAGAAAGGTCACGGCGCTTTGAGCAGCAATGAAAGCCCCAGCCCGGAGACGTTCGAGCCGGACGTCTTTCCGGCGGCCAAGGCGCAGGAGCAGCTGTACTTCGTGCAGCAGGTCATCGGCGACTCCCCCGCCTACCACGTCCCGGTCGTCTTCGCCCTGACCGGCCGGCTCGACCCGGCGGCCCTGGAGCGCGCGGTGCGCCGGGTGGCCCTGCGGCACGAGGCGCTGCGGACGCACTTCACCCTCGGCGACGACGGGCTCCAGCAGGTGGTCACCGACCGCCCCGCCGACTGGCGGATCGTCGACTGCGCGTCCGAGGACGAACTGGGCTCCCGGCTGCGGTCGGAGACCGACCGGCCGTTCGACCTGGAATCGCCCCCGCTGTTCCGTGCCGCCCTGCTGCGGCGCGACGAGCGCACCGCCCTCCTGGTGCTGACGATGCACCACATCGTCTGCGACGGATGGTCCCTGGGCATCGTGGTCGACGAACTGTTCCGCCACTACGACGCGTTCGCGGCCGGGCGGGACCTCGCCCTGCCGGAACCCGAGTTCCAGTACGGCGACTACGCCGACTGGCAGCGCGCCTGGCTGGGCAGCCCCGCCGCCGAGAAGCACCTCGACTTCTGGTCCCGGACCCTCGGCGGAGAGCTGCCGGTCCTGGAACTGCCCGGGGACCGGCCGGCCGGCGCCCCGGCCCCCGGCCACGGCGGCGGCCTGCTGAGCTTCCCGCTGGAACCCGAACTGCTGGACGGCCTGCACGCGTTGGCCGCCACGGCCCGCAGCACGCTGTTCACCGTGCTGCTCGCCGCGTACCAGGTCCTGCTCGGCCGGTACACCGGGGTCGAGGACGTCATCGTCGGCAGCCCGGTGGCCAACCGCAGCCGGATCGAGTTCGAGCGGACGGTCGGCTTCTTCGTCAACATGGTGGCCATCCGCACCGACCTCGGCCCGGCCGGGCCGGGGGCGGGCGGACCGGGGGCGGGCGGACCGGGGCCCACCGGACCGAGCTTCCGCGAACTGCTGACCCGGGTGCGCGCCGCCGCGTTACAGGCCCAGGACCACCACGAGCTCCCCTTCGAGTCGGTCGTCCAACTGGTCAACCCGCGCCGCGACCCCGGCCACGACCCGGTCTTCCAGGCCCTGTTCATGCTGGACGACACCACGACGGAGCCGCCCGCGGCACAGGGGCTGGAGATCGTCCCGGTGCCGGTCCACTCCGACACCGCCAAGTTCCAGCTCTCCCTCCAGGTGAACGAGCACGACGACCGACCGGGCTTCGAACTCGAGTACCGCACCGACCGGTTCACGCCCGAGTGGGCGCAGCGCTTCGCCGGGCACTACGCCCGGCTGCTGCGGCTGGTGGTCGAGCAGCCCGACCGCCCGCTCGACGCGCTGTTCGAGCTCCCGGCGGCGGAGCGCGCCCCGGACCGCGCCCCGGACGGCGTCGCGGGCCGTGCCGCGGAGGACGGTCGGGACGACGGCTGGGACGACGGCTGGGACGACGAGGACGACACCCCGTACGTGGCGCCGCGCGACGAGGACGAGCGGATCCTGGCCGAGGTCTGGCAGGAGGCCCTCGGCCGCAGCGACATCGGCATCGACCACAACTACTTCGAGGTCGGCGGCGACTCGATCCTCAGCATCCAGATCCTCTCCCGGGCCCGCCGGCACGGCCTGCGGTTCGAACTGCGGGACCTCCTGGTCGCCCAGACGATCCGCGAGCTGACCCCGCTGGTGACCCGCACCGCCCCCGAGGCCGAAGCCGCCCTGGAGCCCTTCGACCTGCTGACGGCCGCCGACCGGGCCCGGCTGCCGGACGGCCTGGCGGACGCCTATCCGCTCACCTCGCTCCAGGCCGGCATGCTCTACCACAGCGAGCTGGACGCCGTGCACCGCGCCTACCACGACGTCGCCGGCTACCACCTGCGCGGCCCGTACTCGCCGCCGGCCTGGCGCTCCGCCGTCGCCGCCCTGCTGGAGCGGCACGAGCTGCTGCGCACCTCCTTCGCCCTGCGCGACCTCGGCGAGCCGGTCCAGCTGGTGCACCACCAGGTCGCCGAGCCGCCGGTCACCTTCGAGGACCTCGGGGCGGTGCCCGCCGACGAGCAGCCGGAGGCGCTGCGCCGCCACTACGCGTGGGAGCGCGAGCACCCCTTCGACTGGGAGCGCCCGCCGCTCATCCGCTTCCACGTGCAGCGCCGCTCGGCCGACACCTTCCAGCTCTGGGTGGTCGAGCACCACGCGATCCTGGACGGCTGGAGCGGCCGGCAGCTGCTGACCGAACTCCTGGAGCTCTACCTCCAGGCCCTCGGGCGCAGCACCCGGGAGCTCCCTGCGCCGCCGCTCGCCCGGTTCCGCTCGCTGGTCGCCCTGGAGCGCGAAGCCGTCGCCGATCCCGACCAACGCGCCTTCTGGCGCGAGCGGTTGGACGGCATGACGGCGCTGCGGCTGCCGCGCACCGCCCCCGCCGCAGGGGTGCCGGACCTGGTGATGACCGAGTACGAGCTACCCGAGCAGCTCTCCGCCGACCTGCTGCGGACGGCCGCCGAACTCGGCGTCCCGGTCCGGATCGCGCTGCTGGCCGCGCACCTGCGGGTGCTGGCGCTGCTCGGCGGCACCGACGACGTGGTCTCGGGCGCGGTCTACAACGGCCGCATCGCCGAGGAGGACGGGGAGCGGGTCGTCGGCCTGTTCCTGAACACCCTGCCGGTGCGCGCCCGGATCGACGACGGCACCACCTGGGCCTCGCTGGTCGCCGACGTCGCCGCGACCGATCTCGCGCTCCAGCCGCACCGCCGGCTCCCGCTCGCCACCATCCAGCAGGACGCCGGCGGCGGGCCGCTGTTCGAGAGCTTCTTCAACTACACCCACTTCCACGCGCCCGACGAGGGCACCGCCGGGGAGCTGGAGATCCTCGACGAGTTCGGTGTGGTGCCGACCAACTTCCCGTTCGGCGTGGAGTTCATGCGCGACGCCCGGACCGGGCGGATCGGCCTGGGGCTGCGGTACGACGCGGCGCAGTTCGCCGCCGAGGAGATCGACCGCTGGGCCGGCTACCACCTGACCGCGCTGCGCTCGCTGGCCGCGGAACCCGCCGCGGGCATCGGCCGGACCGAACTGCCGTCCCCCGCCGAGCTGGCGCAGCTCGACCGCTGGAACGACACCGCGACCACGTACCACCGGCCGCACCTGCTGCACGTCCTGGTCGAGGAGCAGGCCCGGCTGACCCCGGACCGGATCGCGGTGGCCTTCGAGGGCGGCACGCTCTCCTACCGGGAGCTGGACCGCCGGGCCGACGCCCTCGCCCGCCGGCTGGTGGACCGCGGGGTGGAGCCCGGCGACCGGGTCGGGGTGTGCCTGGAGCGCTCGACCGAGCTGGTGGTCTCGCTGCTGGCGGTCCTCAAGGCGGGCGGCGCCTACGTGCCGATCGACCCGGAGCACCCGGTCGCCCGGATCGCCACGATGGTGGCGGAGGCGGCGCCGGCCCTGGTGCTGACCACGACCGCGCTCGCCGAGCGGGTGGAGCCGTCCGGTGCCGCCGTCGAGGTGGTGGACACCGGCACCGCCGACGCCGGGCTCCCCGTCGGCGGCCCCCGGGTGGCGGTGGACCCGGACGCCCCGGCCTACCTGATCTTCACCTCCGGCTCCACCGGCGTCCCCAAGGGCGTCGTGGTCTCGCACCGGGCGATCTGCAACCGACTGCTGTGGATGCAGGAGGAGTTCGGCCTCACCGAGGCGGACCGGGTGCTGCAGAAGACCCCGTACACCTTCGACGTCTCCGTCTGGGAGTTCTTCTGGCCGCTGGTCCAGGGCGCCCGGCTGGTCGTCGCCGCTCCCGGCGCCCACCGGGAGCCGGAGGAGCTGGCGCAGCTGATCCGCGAGCACTCGGTGACCACGGTCCACTTCGTGCCCTCGATGCTCCGGGTCTTCCTGGACCACGCGGACCCGGCGGACTGCGCGAGCCTGCGCCTGGTGGTGTGCAGCGGCGAGGCCCTGCCGGCCGACCTGCGGGACGCCCACCACGAGCGCCTCGACGCGGAACTGGTCAACCTCTACGGCCCGACCGAGGCCGCCGTCGACGTCACCTGCTGGCGCTGCCGCCCCGGGGACGGCGCGACGGTGCCGATCGGGCACCCGATCGCGAACATCCGGATCCACCTGCTGGACGCCCGGATGAACCGGGTCCCGGTCGGCGTGACCGGCGAGCTGCACATCGGCGGTGTCGGCCTGGCCGACGGCTACCACGGCCGCCCGGACCTCACCGCCGAGCGCTTCGTCGAGCACACCTGGCCGGACGGCGCCGCCGAACGCCTCTACCGCACCGGGGACCTCGCCCGGCGCCGCCCGGACGGCGCGATCGACTACCTGGGCCGGGCCGACCAGCAGGTGAAGGTCCGCGGCATGCGGATCGAACTGGGCGAGATCGAGGCCGCGCTGACCCGCCACCCGGACGTCCGCGAGGCGGCCGTGGTCCTGCACGGGCACCGGCTGGCGGCGTACGTGGCGGCCCCGGAGGCCGTCACCGGCGACGCCCTGGCCGCGTACCTCGGCGACACCCTGCCCGAGTACATGCTGCCGAGCGTCTGGACGCGGCTGGAACGGCTGCCGCTGGCCTCCAACGGCAAGGTGGACCGCAAGCTCCTCCCGGAGCCCGGGCCGGCCGCCCTGGCCGGGGAGCGGACCCCCGCGCCGCCGGTCACCGACGTCCAGCGCCGACTGGTCCGGGTCTGGGAGGAGACCCTCGGGGTCAGCCCGATCGGCATCCACGACAGCTTCTTCGCGCTCGGCGGGCACTCCCTGGTGGCGCTCAACCTGGCCATGCGGATCCGGCGCGAGTTCGGCCGCAAGCTCCCCGTCGCGGAGCTCCTGACGCACAACACCGTCGCCCGGCTGGCCCCGCTGGTGACGGCTCGGGAGTCCGGCGACGAGGACCCGGCCCGGCTGCTGCCGATCCGCCGGGCCGGGGAGGGCGAACCGCTCACCCTGGTCCACCCGGTCGGCGGCGGCGTGTTCTGCTACCTCCCGCTGGCCTCCCAGCTGCGACCGGGCCGGCCGGTGTACGGGATCGTCTCGGAGGGCCTGGTCTCCGGCAGCGTGGCCAACCTGTCGGTGGAGCGGATCGCCGAGAGCTACGTCGACCTGCTGGTGGCCAAGCAGCCGAAGGGCCCGTACCACCTGGCCGGCTGGTCCTTCGGCGCGGTGCTGGTCTTCGAGATGGCCTGCCGGCTCCGCCGCCGGGGTGCCGAGGTCGGCTCGCTGAGCATGATCGACGCGGCCTACCCGGGCCAGTTCGACGAGAGCCTGCGCGACGAGGACCTCGCGCTGCTGGTCTTCGTCGACGTGCTGCGGGCCGCCGGGATGGCCGTCCCGGAGCACGACGACGCGGAGTGGGCGGCGGCCCTCGCCGAGTTCCCGACGATCCACCAGAAGCTCCGCTGGCTGGTCGGCCGGCTGCCCACCGCGGAGGACGGCAAGGCCACCGAACTGGAGCAGTGGGAGGCCTACTTCAAGGTCTTCACCACCAACCTCACCGCGCACAACGACTACCGGCCGGGCCGGTACCCGGGCGACGTGGTCTACATCGAGGGCCTGGACGGCGGCGCCATCGGCAGTGCCGGCGCCTGGCGGGCCGCGGTGGACGGCCGGTTCAGCGCGCACACCATCGAGGCCAGCCACTACGACATCCTCCGGCAGCCGCACGTCCGGCAGATGGCCCGGCTGGTGGACCGGGCCCTGGACGGCGCCGCGGACGGGGCGCCGGACGGGGCACCCGACACCGCTCCGGACGGGACGCCCCGGTGAACGGCGCCGTGGAGCACGCGCGCACCGCCGCCGAGCTGGTGATCCCCGCGCGCTACAACGGACCGGACGGCTCGGCGCACGGCGGCTACGCCTGCGCCCGGATCGTCGCCCTGGCCGACGGCCGGCACGGCCCCGACCCGGCGGTGACCCTGCTGGCCCCGCTGCCGCTGGACACCCCGCTGGAGTTCCGGTCCGGTGAGCGCCGGTCCGGGCTGTGGCACGGCGCCGAGCTGGTGGCCACCGTCACCCGGGCCCGGGACGGACTGCCGCTGCCGCCGCCGGTCGGGCTCCCGGCGGCGCGCGGCGCCGCCGCCAGCTACCTGGGCCGCACCGGCCACCCGTTCCCCACCTGCTGGGCGTGCGGGCCGGAGCGGGCCGAGGACGGCCTGCGGCTGTCCCCCGGTCCGGTGGCCCCGGGCACCGTGGCCTGCACCTGGACCCCGCGCGGCGCCCCCGGCGCGGCCGTACCGGCCGAACAGGTCTGGGGCGCACTCGACTGCCCCGGCGGCTGGGTGACCGACCCGCGCGCCCGCCCGATGGTGCTGAGCCGGATGACCGCCGGGCTCACCGGGCCGGTGCGGGCCGGCCGGGAGTACGAGGTGGTGGCCGCCCGGCACGCGACCCACGGGCGGACGGTGGTCAACCTCACCGCCCTGTACGACGCGGACGGGCGGCCGCTCGCGCGGGCCACCGCGCTGTGGACGGAGGTCCGACCTCCCGACGACCCCACCGCCCGACCACCCCACCGCCCGACGACACGCCAGTCGCCCACGAAACCGGGCCCGTGACCGGCACGGTCCGGACCGCCCCGAAGGGACAGTTGATCAGCCCATGGCCACGGTAGACACCGCAGTGGTCCCCACCGGGGGCCTGACGTCCGTGTGCGACCGCTTCGCGTCCGTCGCGCGCGACCGGGCCGGCGCCACCGCCGTCCGGTCCGGCGCCACCCGCCTGTCCTACCGGGAGCTCGACGCCCGGGCGGAGGCCCTCGCGGCCCGGCTCCGGGCCGTCGGCGTGCGGCGCGGCGACCGGGTCGGGGTGCGCGTCGACCGCTCGGCGGAGCAGGTGACCGCCCTGCTCGGCGTGCTCAAGGCCGGGGCCGCGTACGTCGCGGTCGACCCCCAGGACCCGCCGGCCCGCGCCACCTCCCTGCTGGCCGACGCCGGCGCCCGCGCGGTGCTGGCCGGTCCGGACCTCGCCCTCACCGTGCTCACGGCGGCCGACGCGAACGGGCCCGGCACGAGCGGGCCCGACACGCCCCCCGGCCCCGAGGACACCGCCTACGTCGCGTACACCTCCGGCTCCACCGGCCGCCCCAAGGGCGTCAGCGTCCCGCACCGGGCCGTGCACCGCCTGGTGGTCGACGGCGACCCGCTGGCCTTCCGCCCCGAGGACGTCTTCCTGGCGCACGCCCCGATCGCCTTCGACGCCTCCACCCTGGAGATCTGGGGCGCCCTGCTGAACGGCGCCTGCCTGGTCGTCGCACCGCCCGGGCCGCTCGGGCCGGGGGAGTTGACCGAGCTGGTCCGCGAGGCCGGGGTCACCGTGCTGTGGCTGACGGCCGGCCTGTTCCACCAGGTGGTCGACGCCGGGCTCCCCCCGCTGCCGGCGCTGCGCTACCTGGTGGCCGGCGGCGACGTCCTCTCCCCCGCCCACGTCGACCGCGCGGCCGCCGCGCTGCCGAACGGCGTCGTGGTCAACGGCTACGGGCCGACCGAGAACACCACCTTCACCTGCTGCCACCCGGTGCGCGAACCCCTGGACGGGCGCCCGGTGCCGATCGGCCGTCCGATCGGCGGCACCCGGGTGCACGTGCTGGACGAGCGGCTGCGGCCGGTGCCCGCGGGCGGGACCGGCACGCTCTTCGCCGCCGGCCCGGGGCTCGCCCACGGCTACCTCGGCCGCCCCGACCTGACCGCCGAACGCTTCCTCCCCGACCCCTTCGCCGCCGAGCCCGGCGCCCGGATGTACGACACCGGCGACCGGGTCCGCCAGGCCCCGGACGGCACCCTCGCCTTCCTCGGCCGGACCGACACCCAGGTGAAGCTCCGCGGCTTCCGGGTCGAACTCGGCGAGGTCGAGGCCGCCGTGAGCGCCCACCCCGACGTCCGCTCCGCCGTGGTGGTGCTCCAGCAGCGGGCCGACGGCGACCGCCGGCTCGCCGCCTTCTACCAGGGCGACGTCGAACTGCTCTCCGCCGAACTGCGCGCCGGCCTCGCCGCCGAACTGCCGCGCCACCTCGTCCCGAGCACCTTCACCTGGCTGGAGACCCTGCCGCTGACCCCCAACGGCAAGGTCGACCGCACCGCCCTGGCGCAGCGCCGCGGCCGCGAGCGCGAGGACGTCGGCAGTGAGCACCGGCCCCCGCACGGCGCCGCCGAGGAGTGGCTGACCCGGTTGTGGGAGGAGGTCATGGAGATCGACGGGATCGGCGCCGACGACGACTTCTTCGAACTGGGCGGCCACTCGCTGATGGCCACCCGGATCACCGGTGAGATCTCCGCCGAGACGGACCTGCTGATCACCGCCCGGACCTTCTACGAGAACCCGACCGTGGCCGAGCTGGCCCTGCGGGTCGTCGAGGCCGCGGCCGAGGAGGGCGCCGATCCCGAGGTGCTGCGCGAGCACGACGGAGCCGGCCGATGAGGATCACCGCGCAGCCCGACCCGGAGCGGATCGACCCGGACACGGTGGACCTCGGCGACCCGGCCTTCTACGCCGAGGGCGACCCGCACCCGGTCTGGACGGTCATGCGCCGGGAGGCACCGGTGCACCGCCGCACCCTCCCGGACGGCCGGTCCTTCCTCTCGGTGACCCGGCACGCCGACGTCAGCGCCGTCCTGCGCGACCACACCCGCTTCACCTCCCGCCGGGGCACCATGCTGTCGATCCTCGGCGAACGCGACCCGGCGGGCGACAAGATGATGGCCGCCTGCGACCCGCCGGTGCACGGCGCCCTGCGCGAGCCGATGGCCCGGGTGCTCTCCTTCGCCCGGCTGCGCCCCCACCAGGAGGCGATCCGCCGCCTGGTACGCACCCTGCTCCAACCGCTCGCCGACGGCGGCCCGCTGGACCTCGCGGCGGCCGCCACCGGCTTCCCGATGGCCTTCACCGGCGCCCTGATGGGCCTGCCGGAGCAGGACTGGGAGTACCTGGCCCGGCTCACCACCATGGCCGTCGCCCCGGAGGACGCCACCTTCCACCAGGTCGGCGGGGGCGCCAAGCTGGTCCGCGCCCACCACGAGCTGTTCGCGTACTTCGCCGAGCAGGCCCGCTCCCGCGGCCCCCGGGACGACCTGGTCGGCTTCCTGCGGAGCATGCCGGTCGGGGACCGCACCATGCGCCGCGAGGAGCTCGTCTACAACTGCTACAGCCTGCTGCTGGGCGCCAACGTCACCACGCCGCACGCGATGGCCGCGACCGTCCTGGCCTTCACCGAGCACCCGGAGCAGTACCGCCGGCTCGGGGACGGCACCGCCACCGTCGAGGACGCCGTGGAGGAGGGCCTGCGCTGGTCCTCCCCCGCCAACCACTTCATGCGCTACAGCGTGGTCGACACCGAGCTGAGCGGCGTCCCGGTCCGGGCCGGGGAGGCGGTGGTGGCCTGGCTCGGCTCCGCCAACCGGGACGAGCGGGTCTTCGCCGACCCCTTCGCCTTCGACGTGTCCCGCTCCCCCAACCGCCACCTGGCCTTCGGCTTCGGCCCGCACTACTGCATCGGCGCCCCGCTGGCCAGGATCGCGCTGCGGCTCTTCTTCGCCGAAGTGGTGCGACTGGTCGGGGAGTTCGAGCTCGCCGGCCCGGTCGAGCACCTGCGGTCGAACTTCGTCGCCGGGATCAAGAGCCTGCCGGTGACCGCCAAGCTGCGCTGAGCGCACGAGAGACTCCAGAGGTGAGGTGCTGTATGACGACGGTCAGCAAGCCCGGGAGGTGGCTGCTGCGCCGCCCGTCGCCGGACGCGGCGGCCCGGCTGTTCTGCTTCCCGTACTCCGGGTGCGGCGCGTCCATGTACAACGGGTGGCCGCGGCGGACCGGAGGCGTCGAGCTCTGCGCGGTGCAGCTGCCCGCGCGGGAGAACCGGATGCGGGAGCCGCACCACGGCTCGTACGAGTCGCTGGCCGAGCAGACCGCCGAGGCGCTCGCGCCCTACCTGGACCGTCCGTTCGGCGTGTTCGGGCACTGCGGCGGGGCGCTAGCCGCGTTCGCCACCGCGCTGCACCTGCAACGGACCGGCCGGCCGACGCCCACCGCGGTCTTCGTCTCCTCCCAGGTCGCACCGCACCAGGGGCCGTACGGGCGCTTCCTCGGCCTGGGCCGGGACGAACTGCGCGAGGAACTGGCGCGGTTGACGCTGTCGATGGGCGGCCGGGTCCAGCCGTCCGCCCTCGACCTCGCGCTGGACGTCCTGGAGCAGGACGTGGCGGGCAACCGGAACTACCGGCTGGACGCCCCGGTCGTCCTGGACGCGGCGGTGCACGCGATCGGCTGGAGCGGGGACGTGGAGATCCGGCCCGACCAGATGGACGGCTGGCGGGAGTACGCGGCCCCCGGCCGCTACCACCCGGTGGTGCTGGCCGGCGAGCACCACGCCTTCCTCAAGGCCCCGGCGGAACTGATGGCACGATTCACCGAGGGACTGGCACTGTGACGTCCGGCAAGCAGATCGGCGTGCTGCGCCGCAACACCGACTTCCGCAACCTGTGGCTCGGCCAGTCCGCGTCGATGCTCGGCTCCAACATGACGGCCGTGGCCGTCCCGCTGATCGCCTCGGTCACGCTCTCGGCCTCGATCTCCGAGCTGGGCGTGCTCAGCGCCGCGAGCTACCTGCCCTACCTGCTGGTGAGCCTGTTCGTCGGGGTCTGGGTGGACCGCAAGCCCAAGCGCCCCATCATCATCGGGGCCGACCTCCTGCGCGGGGCCACGATGATGCTGGTCCCGTGCGCCTGGTGGCTGGACGCCCTGACGGTGCCGCTGCTGGTCGGCGTCGTCCTGCTGGTCGGCCTGTGCAGCGTGGTGGCGGACATCGGCAACGCCTCCCTGCTGCCGGCCCTGGTCGAGCGCGACGACCTGATCGAGGGCAACAGCAAGCTGGAGCTGAGCAGTTCGGTGTCCAACATCGGCGGCCACTCGCTCGGCGGGGTGATCGTCCAGGCCCTGACCGGCCCGGTCGCGATGGCCCTCAACGCGGCCACCTTCGTGGTGTCCGCCCTGTTCACCTCGCGGATCCGGCGGCGCGAGCCGGCCCCGGAGAGCACCGGCGAGCCCGGCTCGGTCTGGAAGGACGCGGCCGAGGGCGCCCGCTTCGTCCTGGGCAACCCGCTGCTGCGGGTCCTGGTGCTCGCCACCCTGGTCGCCAACTTCTTCGCGCTGGCCTGCGAACCGCTCTTCCTCGCCTTCGTGACCCGCAACCTGGACCTCGCCCCGACCTTCGTCGGCGTCATCCTGGCCTCCTCGGGCGCGGGCGCCCTGATCGGCGCGGTGCTGGCCGGGCCGATGAGCCGACGGATGCCGCTGGGCCGGCTGCTGGTGTTCACCTCGACCGCGATCGGCCTGGCCTCGCTGCTGACCCCGCTGGCCACCGTGGTGCCGGAGGCGGCGGCGATCGTGCTGCTGCTGGTGATGCACGTGGTGAACTCCGCGATGGTGATCGTCTGCAACATCAACCTGCGCGCCTACCGCACCTCCATCACCCCGGTCGAACTCCAGGGCCGGATGACCGCCGTGGTGCGGATGGTCGTCATGGGCGGCGCCCCGCTGGGAGCCGTCTTCGGCGGCTTCCTCGGCGACCGGATCGGCGTCTCCCCGGCCCTGGTGTTCGCCTCGGTGGGACTCCTGGTGGCCGCTGTGATCATCGCCCTGTCACCGGTCCGGCGGGTGACCGAGATCCCCGGGGCGGCCGCCGACCCGGCGCCGACCGCGGACCACGGGTCGGCCCAGGCCGACCCCGTCGAGGGGGTCCCGGTTGACTAGCCCCACCGAGCTGCCCGCCGCCACCGCGCTGCGGGAGGCCCCCGGCCGCAGCACGGGCACCGGCCGGGCCTTCGGCACCTTCGGCGAACTGCTCCAGGGCGCACTGCCCGACGACGGCCCGGAGTTCCTGGTCACCCTCCCGATCGCCGGCTGGAGCACCGCGACCTTCCGCTACGACCCGCAGGAGCCCGGGGTCACCGTCCGGCCCGCCCACAAGGCCAAGTCCCGGCGGCTGGCCGGGCTGCTGCTGGACCTGACCGGGCGGCCCGGCGGCGGCGAACTGGACCTGACCGGCGAACTGCCCGAGGGCAAGGGGCTGGCCAGCTCCTCCGCCGACCTGGTGGCCACCGCCCGGGCCGTCGCGGCGGCGCTGCGCACCCCCCTGCCGCCGACCTCGGTCGAGGCCCTGCTGCGGCGGATCGAACCGACCGACGGAGTGATGTACGACGGCATCGTCTCCTTCCTGCACCGGGACGTCCGGCTGCGCGAGCGGCTCGGCTTCCTGCCGTCGATGACCGTCCTCGCCCACGACGAGGGCGGCCGGGTCGACACCGTCGGCTTCAACCGGATCCCCAAGGACTACACCGACGAGGAACGCCGCGAGTACGGCCGGCTGCTGACCGCGCTGGGCACGGCGGTGCGCACCGGGGACCTCGCCGAGGTCGGCCGGATCGCCACCCGCAGCACCGAACTGAGCCTGCGGCGGCGGCCGCACCGCGGCTCCGGCGAGCTGCGCGCGCTCTGCGCGGAGCTCGACGGCCTCGGGCTGGTCCGCGCGCACAGCGGCACCAACCTGGGCGTCCTGCTGCCCGCCGGCGACCCGGAGCTGGCCGCGAAGGTCGAGCACGCCCGGGCCGCCTGCCGGTCCGTCGGCGGCACCGTGTCGGTGCACCGCACGCTCGGGCCCGAGGAGTTCACCGCCGTACCTGAGCTCACCGCCACAGCGGAGTTCACCGCCGTACCGGAGTTCACCGCCGTACCGGCCGCACCCGGCGCCGGGGAAGGACAGCCCCATGCGCGCTGACGCCACACCGGACGGCTCGGCCCCGGACGGGACCGACGGGTCCACCCTCACCGGGCTGCTGGCCCGCCGGATGGCGCGCTGCCCGGACGCGACGGCCGTGCTGTGCGGCGCCGAACGGCTGAGCCACCGGGAACTGGACGAGCGCGCCAACCGGCTGGCCCGCGAGCTGATCGCGCGCGGGATCGGCCCGGAGCACCTGGTGGCGGTGGCCCTGGAACGGTCGGTCACGCTGCTGGTGGCCCTCCTCGGGGTGCTCAAGGCCGGCGCCGCCTACGTCCCGGTGGACCCCGGGTACCCAGTGGAACGCCTCGACCAGGTGCTCCGGGACGCCGAACCGGCGCTGCTGCTCACGGTCGCCCCGACCGCCGGGGCGCTGCCCCGCACCCCGGCCCCGGTGCTGCTGCTGGATTCCGCCGCGACCGGGCTCGCCCTGGTCGGCCGCAGCGCCGCCCCGGTGCGGGACACCGAGCGCCTGCGGCGCCTGCGGCCCCAGCACCCGGCGTACGTCATCTACACCTCCGGCTCCACCGGCCGGCCCAAGGGCGTCGTACTGTGCCACGCCTCGGTGGTCAACTACCTGACCTGGGCGGCGCGTTCCTACCCCAGCACGGGCGGGGTGGCGCTGGTCCAGTCCTCGGTCGCCTTCGACCTGACCGTCACCGGCCTGTTCGCCCCGCTGCTGGCGGGCGGTGCGGTGCACCTGGCGGGCAGTCGCGGCGGCGGCCGGGCCGCACTGCGCGAGCACCCGTGCACCTTCCTCAAGGCGACCCCGGGGCACCTGCCGCTCCTCGACCTGCTCCCGGCGGAGTTCTCCCCCCGCCGCGAACTGGTCCTCGGCGGCGAGCAGTTGCTCGGTGCCGCGCTCGCCGGCTGGCGGGCCCGGCACCCGGAGGCCACCGTGGTCAACGAGTACGGGCCGACCGAGGCCACCGTCGGCTGCACGGAGTACCGGATCGAACCGGGCACGGAGCTGCCGCCCGGGCCCGTCCCGATCGGCACCGCCATCGACGGCGTCGGGCTCCACGTCCTGGACGCACGGCTGCGGCCGGTCGACGGGCCGGAGGCCGAGGGCGAACTGTACGTGTCGGGCGCCGCGCTGGCCCGCGGCTACCTCGGACGGCCGGATCTGACCGCCGAGCGCTTCCTGCCCTGCCCGGACGGCCCGCCCGGCGCCCGGATGTACCGGACCGGCGACCTGGTGCGGCGCACCGCGGACGGCGGGCTGTACTACCTCGGCCGGGCCGACCGCCAGGTGAAGGTCAAGGGGTTCCGGATCGAACCCGCCGAGGTGGAGGCCGCGCTGCTCGGCCACCCGGCGGTGGCCCAGGCGGCCGCCTTCGTCCAGCCCGCCGAACCGGACGCCCCGGGGGACCGGTTGGCCGCCAGTGTGGTGCTGCGCACCGGTCGGGCGGAGCGGGCCGAGGAGCTCCGCGCCCATCTGGTCGCCCGGTTGCCCGAGTTCATGGTGCCGACCCTCCTCACCGTACTCCCGGAGATCCCGCTGACCCCCGGCGGAAAGGTCGACCGGGACGCCCTGGTGGCAAGGAATTCCCTTGCCACCGAGGCCCCTTCCGTCCTTTCCTGAATGAACGACCCGTCATATTCCCGACCGTGTCGCACAAACCCACTGCTAGGATCTGCCAAATGCGCGCACTCGACGACAACGAAGTCCGTGAATCCTTCGTCAACTGCACCAAGGGAGAGGCGCGCAGGCTCAGCCTTCCCCGCAACCTCTCCGAACTCCCCTGGGACGACCTGGACTTCCTGGGCTGGCGGGATCCGGGCGCGCCCGACCGCGGCTACCTGGTGGTGGAGCGGGGCGACGGCCTGGTGGGGATCACCCTGCGGTCGCCGAACGTCCGGCGCAGCCTGACGAAGACCAACGTCTGCTCGCTGTGCATCACCATCCACGGCGGCAGCGGGGTCGCCCTGCTCTCCGCCCGGCTGGCCGGCCCGGCCGGGCGCGAGGGGAACACCGTCGGCACGTACATCTGCGCCGACCTGGCCTGTTCGCTGTACGTGCGCGGCAAGCGCAGGTCGGCCTCGGTCAGCCGCCCCGAGGAGTCGCTCTCGCTGGAGGAGCAGATCGCCCGCACGATGACCAACCTCGACGCCTTCGTGGCGCAGGTGCTCAAGAAGGTGTGACCCGCGGGCCGCGGGCGGCGAGCCGCGGACGCGGGAGGCCGGAGGCCGACGACCCGGGTGGTCGTCGGCCTCCGGCGTCACGACGCCCCGGTCACGACGCCCCGGCCTCGAAGGCCTCCCGCAGGTGGGCCGTGAACCGCTCGACCGTGGGACGTTCGTAGAGCGCCTCGGCGCCAAGGCGCAGTCCGGTGAGGGCCTCGATCCGGTCCACGATCCCGGCCGCCAGCAGGGAGTGGCCGCCCAGCTCGAAGAAGTCGTCCCGCACGCCCACCGGTTGGACCCCGAGCGCCTCGGCCCAGACCTCGGCGATGATGCCCTCGATCTCGTCCCGCGGCGCCGCGTACGGCGTGCCGAGGTCCGGGCGGCCTTCGTCGGGGCGGGGCAGGGCCCGCCGGTCGACCTTGCCGTTCGGGGTCAGCGGCAGTGCGTCCAGGGCCACGAAGCGGCCGGGGACCATGTGCTCCGGCAGGCTGCGGCGGCACCAGTCCCGCAGCGCGGCGACCTCGGGCGCCCGGCCGCTCCGCCAGACCCCGTACGCGACCAGGACGGTGCCGCCCGGGAGGTCCTCGCGGGCCAGCACGGCGACGGCGAAGGCCTCCGGGTGGGCGCCGAGCACCGCCTCGACCTCGCCGAGGTCGATCCGCATGCCGCGCAGCTTGACCTCGTGGTCGATCCGCCCGAGGAAGTCCAGGCAGCCGTCCGGGCGGCGGCGCACCAGGTCACCGGTGCGGTAGGCCCGGGCGGACGCCTCCGGGAAGCCGGGCTGCGGGGAACCGGCCTCCGGGGAGCCGGGCTGCGGGGAACCCGCCCGCGGCGCGCCGGGGTGCGGCACGAACCGCTCGGCGGTCAGCCCGGGGCGCCGCCAGTACCCGTGGGCGACCCCGGCCCCGCCGATCCACAGCTCGCCCGGGGTGCCGTCGGGGACGGCCGCACCCGCGTCGTCCACCACCAGTACGTCGGTGCCGCGGATCGGGCGCCCGATCGACACCCGGCCGCCGGGGTCGACCTCCCAGGCCGTGGCCCAGACGGTCGTCTCGGTGGGCCCGTAGACGTTGGTGACGGCGGACGCCACGCCGGCCAGCGCCCCGGCCAGTTCGGCGGTCAGCGCCTCGCCGCCGACGACGACCCGCAGGCCCGGCACCCGCTCCCGGAGTTCGGGGACGAGCAGGCGCAGCAGCGAGGGCGTGGACTGCAGCAGGGTCGCCGCCGAGCCCCGGACCGCCTCGGCCAGCCGCCGTGGGTCGTGCACCAGTTCACGCCCGGCCAGTACGACGGTGCCACCGCTGACCAGCGGCCCGAAGATCTCCAGCACGGCGATGTCGAAGGAGACGGTGGTGATCGCGAAGAACCGGTCCTCGGGGCCCAGCGCGAACCGCTCGACCATGTCGGCCAGGAAGTTCACCACGCCGGCGTGCCGGACCATCACGCCCTTGGGCAGGCCGGTGGAGCCCGAGGTGTAGATCAGGTAGGCGAGGTCGTCGGGTCCGGCGAGGCCGTCGAGGCGGGCCTGCCCGTCCGGAGCGTCCGGCCCGTCCGGGTCCTCGGTGTGCTGCGGCCCGTCCAGGTCCTCCAGCAGGAGTTCCGGGAGGCCCTCGGCCCAGGCCCGGCCGCTGTGGTGACGGTCGGTCACCAGTACGGCGGCTTCGGCGTCCTCGACCATGAAGCGCAGCCGCCCGTCCGGGTACGAGGGGTCGAGCGGCAGGTAGGCGGCGCCCGCCTTGAGGACCGCCAGCAGGGCCGCGACCAGGCCGGTGCCGCGTTCGACGGCCACCGCGACGTGGCTGCCGGGGGTGACGCCGCGGGCCCGCAGGGCCCGGGCCAGCCGGTCGGCCCGGGCGTTCAGCTGCCGGTAGGTCGTCCGGTCCGGCCCGCTGACCACCGCGAGCGCGTCCGGGGTGCGGCCGACCTGGGCCTCCACCATCCGGTGGACCGTCGGCGCGTCGTCTGCGGAGAGCATGGATCCCCCATCGTCGGGTACGGTGCGGACTGCGTCGACAGAGCGATCCTGCAACGGGGCGGGCCCCGGGAACAAGATCCATGGGCGATCATCCCGCCCTGATGTCCAGTTCATGACAATATCTCACCTCTCGTCGGCCCCTGCGCCGGTACGGCGCGATTCCGGCGAGTTTCCCGACGGGGCAATACCGTTCGGGGAAAACTCGGGCTACCGAACCTCCCCGGTTCCTGGCAGACTCGACGATTGATCGACAACGGGGCCGTCGCGGACACAATCTCCCGGCCCCCTACGAACTTCCACAACCATGAGGCCGGGCACGTCGATTGACACAGTGCCGTCGACACGGGGGTGCGGCGTGAATTCCGAGAACGAACTCCTTCGACGCCTACGCGAAAACCGTAGGACCACGACCGGAAAACCGACGGTCGAACACCTTCCGGCGACCGGACCGATTCCCGCGTCGAGTTCCCAGCAACGCCTGTGGTTCCTCGACCGGTTGCACGGCGGCAACGCGGCCTACAACGTCCCGATCGCCGTCCGGATCGACGGCCCGCTCCGGCCCGAGGCCCTCACCACCGCCGTCCGCGAGCTGGTCCGCCGGCACGGGGCGCTGCGGACCCGCTTCACCTTCGACGGCCGGGAGCTCGTCCAGGAGACCGTCTCCGCACCGGAGTTCGACGTCCCGTACCGCACCGTCGAGGGAGCCGACCCGGCCGCCCGGGAGGCCGAGCTCGGCCGCCTGCTGACCGCCGAGGCCCGTCGGCCCTTCGCCCTCGACGGCGAACTCCTCGTCCGGGCAGCACTCCTGCGCACCGAGCCCGAGCGGCACGTCCTCCTGCTGAACGTCCACCACAGCGTGATCGACGGCTGGTCCGAACGGGTCCTCCTCGCCGAACTGTGGACGCTCTACGACGGCCTGACCACCGGCTCCGCCGCCGAACTCCCGCCGCTGACCGCCACCTTCGCCGACCACGCGCGCCGGGAACGCGCGGCCGTCGACGAGGGCGGGTTCCGGGACGGCCTGCGGTACTGGCAGGAGCAGTTGCGCGGCCCGCTCCCCGGGCTCGACCTGCCCACCGACCGCCCCCGGCCCGCGCGGCCGAGCTTCGCGGGCGACGCCGTCCTGCTCGAACTGCCGCCGCCGCTCACCGCCCGGGTCGGCGAGCTCTGCCGGGCCGAGGGCGTCACCCCCTTCATGCTGGCGGCGGCCGTCCTGAACGTCGTGCTGTCGCACCGCACCGGCGGCACGGACCTGGTGATCGGCACGCCGGTCGCCAACCGGCGGCAGCCGGAGTTCCACGGCGTCGTGGGCTTCTTCGCCAACACGGTGGCGCTGCGCACCAGCCTGGCCGGCTCCCCCGACGTCCGGGAGCTGCTGCGCCGCACCCGCGGCACGGTGGCGGCGGCGCAGGCCCACGAGGCCGTCCCCTTCGCCCAGGTGGTCGAGGCCGTCGCCCCTGGGCGCGACCGGACCGGCGCCGCGCCCTTCCAGGTCCTCTGCACCTACACGGACCTCCACGACTCCCCGGCCCCCCGAGCGCCCGGAACGGCCCTGAGCACCGGGTTCGTCGAGATCGCCGGGTGCAGCACCCGCTTCGACCTGGAGGTCCAGGTCGAGCGCCGCCCGACCGGCCTGGTCTGCCGCTTCGTCTACGCCACCGAGCTCTTCGACCGCGACCGGATCCGGCGACTGGCGGAGCACTACCTGGAGGTGCTGACCGCCGCCGTGGCCGACCCGGGCCGGCCCGTCGCCGACCTCCCCCCGGTCTCCGCGGCGGAACGCGCCCTGCTGCTGGCCACCGGCACCGGCGAGCAGCTCGCGCCGCCCCCGCGTACCGTCCCCGAGCTCTTCCAGGACCAGGCCGCCCGCACCCCGGACGCCACGGCGCTGCTGTACGAGGGCGAGGCACTCGGCTACGCGGAGCTGAACCGCCGCGCCAACCGGCTCGCCCACGCGCTGATCGCCCGGGGCGCCGGGCCCGAGCGGGTGGTCGCGCTGCTGCTGCCGCGCTCCCCGGACATGTTCGTCGGCCTGCTGTCGGTGCTCAAGACCGGGGCGGTCTACCTGCCGGTCGACCCGGACTACCCGCCCGAGCGGATCGCCCACCTGCTCGGCGACGCGCGCCCCGTCCTCGCCCTCACCCACGCCGACACCGCGCCGGCCCTGCCGAACGGCGTCCCCCAGCTGCGGACGGACACCGCCGACACCGCCGCGGAACTCGCCGAGCGACCGGACCACGACCCCGAGGACCGCGACCGCACCGCCCCGCTGCACCCGCAGCAGTCCGCCTACCTGATCTACACCTCGGGCTCGACCGGCACCCCCAAGGGCGTCCTGATGCCCGCCGCCGGCCTGCTCAACCTGCTGACCTGGCACCGCGCCGCCTTCCCCGGCGGCCCCGGCACCAGGACCGCCCAGTTCTGCGCGATCGGCTTCGACGCGTCCGTCCAGGAGATCCTGACCACCCTGGTGACGGGCAAGACCCTGGTCGTCCCCACCGACGCGATCCGCCGCAGCCCGGAGGACCTGGCCGCGTGGATCGAGCGGTACGAGGTCGACGAGCTGTTCGCACCCACCTCGGTGATCGAGGCCCTGTACGAGGCGGCCGAGGAGCACGGACGGGCCCTCACCCCGCTGCGCACCGTCTACCAGGGCGGCGAGGCGCTGACCACCAGCGCCCGGACCCGCGCCTTCCACCACCCCGACACCGGCCGGCGGCTGCACAACGTCTACGGGCCGGCCGAGACCCACGCCGTCACCGCGTACAGCCCGGCAGCGGACAGCACCGCCTGGCCGGCCACCGCCCCGATCGGCGGCCCGATCGCCAACACCCGGGTGTACCTGCTGGATCCGGGCCTGCGCCTGGTCCCGTACGGCGTGGTCGGCGAGGTCCACCTGGCCGGAGCCGGCGTCGCCCGGGGCTACGCGGGCCGGCCCGACCGGACCGCGGAACGCTTCCTGCCCGACCCGTTCGGGCCGCCCGGTTCGCGGATGTACCGCACCGGCGACCTGGCCCAGTGGCTGCCCGACGGGACCCTGGCCTTCCTCGGCCGGGCGGACCACCAGGTCAAGATCCGGGGCTTCCGGGTGGAGCCCGGGGAGATCGAGGAGGCCCTGACCCGGCACCCGGCCGTGGCCCGGGCGGCGGTGCTGGCGCGGGAGGACCGGCCCGGCGGGAAGACCCTGGTCGGCTACCTCGTCCCGGCCCCGGCCCCGGCCGCCCCCGATCACGTTGTCGGCCCTGCCGCCGACCCCGCCCCGACTCCGGCGGAGCTGCGCCAGCACCTGTCCCGCACGCTGCCCTCCTTCATGCTGCCCGCGTCCTACGTATGGCTCGACCGGCTGCCGCTGACCCCGAACGGCAAGCTCGACCGGGCCGCCCTCCCCGCACCCGAGGCCGAACCCCCCTCCGCCCCACGGGAGTTCACCAGCGAGACCGAACGGCGGCTGAGCGCGGTCTTCGCCAAGGTCCTGCGCAGGCCGGACATCGACGTCGACCGGAGCTTCTTCGACCTCGGCGGGCACTCGCTGCTCGCCACCCGGCTGATCAACCGGATCCGCTCGGAGCTGGGCGTCGAACTGCCGCTCCGCGCGCTCTTCGAGACCCCCACGGTGGCCGAGCTGGCCGCGCTGCTGGACAGCGCCGCCGCGACCGGCCGGTGACACTGTGTTGAACCCGCACACCGACGTGCGCCCACCCACCGACGCAGGAGTGTCGTGCCATGACCGAACCCGATGTCGACTTCGACGGAATCCTTGAGCGGTACCGCCGGGACGGCTTCGTCGTCCTCCCCGCCCTGATCCCCGACCAGCTCCTCCAGGAGATCCGCCGGGCGCTCCCCGCCCTCCTCGCCGAGGACGGCCCGCAGCGCTTCTTCGAGCAGGACGGCAGCACCGTCCGCGCCGTCTACGGCCTGCACCGCAAGGACGCCCCCTGGCGCACCGTCAGCGAGGAGACGCTCCTCCCCCGCGCGGCACGGACGCTGCTGGGCGGGGACATGTACGTCTACCAGTGGAAGATCAACCCGAAGGCCGCCAACACCGGTGACCGCTGGGAGTGGCACCGCGACTTCACCTTCTGGCAGCGGGAGGACGGCATGCCCGCGCCCGACGCGCTCACCGCGGCCGTCTTCCTGGACGAGGTCACCGAGGAGAACGGCCCGCTCCAGCTGATCCCCGGCAGCCACGCCGTCGCGACCAGGTACGAGACCGCCGAGGAACAGCGGGCGGACAGCGCGAGCCGCGCGGACGACAACTGGTCGGCCATCGTCTCCGCCAACCTGTCGCACTCGATCCCGCCGGCCGTGGCCGAGGAACTCGCCGAGGAGCACGGCGTCCACCGGGCGACCGGGCCCGCCGGGACGGTGGTGCTGTTCAGCAGCAACATCGTGCACGGCTCCTCGCCCAACCGGTCCGGGCAGCCCCGGACGCTCGCGCTGATCAGCTACAACACGGTGGGCAACGCTCCGGCGGAGTGGGCGAACCCGCGCCCCGAGTTCTTCCTCAACCACGACGCGACGGCGCTGGACGTCCGCTCCTGACCGCACGGCACGCCGGGGCCTCCGGGCCCGCCACCGCGCGGGCCCCGAGGCCCTGACGGCACGGAGCCCGAGGCCATCGCCGCGCGGGCCCGGAGGCCATGACCGCGCGGGCCGCGCGCCGCCACCGGCCGACGCCGCCCGCCCGCTCCTCCGATCACGAGACCATCCACAGAACCCTCCATGAAGTGGACACGACATGCCCCTCGCCGATGAGAACTCCCCCCTGCCCCGCCGGGACATCGCGAGCGAGGTGGTGGACGTGGACATGGACGTGGACGTGGACGTCTCCACGGTTCGGCGGGAGGAGCGGACCGGCTCGGCACCGCTCTCGTACGCCCAGGAACGCCTCTGGTTCCTCGACCGGATGGACCCCGGCAACAACGCCTACACCGTCCCCGTCGCCCTCCACCTGCGCGGCGAGCTCGACCGGGCGGCCCTGGCCCGGGCCCTGGGCCGACTCGTGGACCGGCACGAGATCCTGCGCACCCGGTTCACCGAAGGCCCGGACGGCACACCCGTCCAGGTCGTGGACCCGCGCGGCGAGCTCCCGCTCACCCCCGTCGACGCGGCTGGCTGGGACGACGCCCGGCTCTCCGAAGCGCTGCACCGGGAGGCCTACCGGCCCTTCGACCTCGCCCGCGGCCCGCTCGCCCGGGCCTCCCTCCTCCGGCGCGGGCCGCAGGAGCACGTGCTGCTGCTGACCATGCACCACATCGTCACCGACGGCTGGTCGTCCTGGGTCCTCTCGCAGGAACTGGAGGAGCTGTACGGCGCCTTCCGGCTCGGCGAGGGCGATCCGCTGCCCGAACTCCCGGTGCAGTACGCGGACTTCGCGATCTGGCAGCGCCGCCGGCTGCAAGGAGAACCGGTGGCGGAACACCTCGCCTACTGGCGCGACCGGCTGGCCGGGCTGGAGCCGCTGGACCTGCCCACCGACCGCCCCCGCCCCGCCGTCCGCGGCACCCGCGGCGCCTCCCACAGCATCACCCTGCCGGAGACCCTCACCACCGCGCTCCACGCACTCACCCGGGCCCAGGGGACCACCACCTTCATGGCCCTGCTGGCCACCCACCAGATCCTGCTGGCCGCCTACACCGGCCGCCGGGACATCGCCGTGGGCACCCCCTTCGCCGGCCGCAACCGCTCCGAGATCGAGGACCTGATCGGGTTCTTCGTCAACACCGTGGTGGTCCGGACCGACCTCAGCGGCAACCCGACCGTCCGCGAGGTCCTGGACCGGACCCGCGAGAGCACCCTCGGCGCCTATGCCCACCAGGACCTCCCCTTCGAACGCCTGGTCGCCGAACTCGCCCCCCACCGCGACCTCAGCCGCACCACCCCGCTCTTCCAGACCATGCTCGGCGTCCAGAGCGCCGCCACCGGCACCTGGCAGCTCCCCGGCCTCGACGTCCGCGCCCTTCCGCTGGACGACACGGCCGCCAAGTTCGACCTCACGATCAACGCCACCGAGTCCGACACCGGCCTGACCGTCGAATTCACCTACAGCACCGAGCTGTTCGACCCGGCGACGATCGAGCGGCTGGCCGTCCACTTCCGGAACGTCCTGCGCGTCCTCACCACCGACCCCGACGCCCGGGTGGACGACCTCGACCTCCTGAGCCCCGAGGAACGCCACCGCATCCTGCACGAGTGGAACGACACCGCCGCGCCCTACCCCCACGACCGCACCGTCCACCAACTGGTCCAGGAACAGGCCCGGGTGCGGCCGGACGCGATCGCCCTCGTCCACGGCGACCAGCGGATCGACTACCGCGAACTCGACGAGCGCGCCAACCGACTCGCCCACCGGCTGCGGGAATCCGGGGTCCGCACGGACTCCGCGGTGGGCCTCTGCGCCGAGCGCGGCCCCGAACTCGTCATCGGCCTGCTCGCCGTCCTCAAGGCCGGCGCCGCCTACCTGCCGCTCGACCCCACCCACCCCACCGAACGCCTCACCCGGATCCTCGCCACCGCCCGCACCGCCGTCGTCCTCCACGACGCCCACCTCGCGGACCGCCTGGGCTCGTACGACGGCACCCTCATCGCACTCGGCGACCCCGCCACCGCCACCCGCCCGGCCACCGACCCGGCCGTCGACGTCCGGCCCGACAACCTCGCCTACGTGATCCACACCTCCGGATCCACCGGCACCCCCAAGGGCGTCCAGATCACCCACCGCTCCGCGCTCAACACCTGCGCGGGCATGGCCGAGTCGCTCGCCGTGTCGGCCGAGGACCGGGTGCTCCTGAAGACGCCCTTCGCCTTCGACGTCTCGGTCTGGGAGTTCGTCACCACCCTGATCAGCGGGGCGACCCTGGTGATCGCCCCGCCCGGCGCGGAGCGGGATCCGGCGCTGCTCGCCCGCACGGTGCACGAGACCGGGACGACCGTGCTCAACTTCGTCCCGAGCCTGCTCCAGCGCTACCTCGAAGTCCCCGACGTCCAGCGCCTGTCCGCCTCCCTGCGCATCGTGCTGTGCGGCGGCGAGGTGCTGCCGGCCACCGTCGCCCGGAAGGTCCGGGACTCCCTCGGCGGCGCGGAGTTCCGCAACCTCTACGGTCCGAGCGAGGCGACGATCAACGCCACCTCCCACGACTGCCGTTCGGGGTCGTGGGAGGAACCGGTGCCGATCGGACGACCACTCGACAACACCCGGGCCTACGTCCTGGACCCGGCCGGGCGTCCCGTCCCGATCGGCGTCACCGGTGAGCTGTACATCGGCGGGGACGGCCTCGCCCGCGGCTACCACCACCAACCCGCCCTCACCGCCGACCGGTTCGTCCCCGACCCGTACGTGACCACCCCCGGCGCCCGGCTCTACCGCACCGGCGACCTCGCCCGCTACCGCCCCGACGGCACCCTCGACTTCCTCGGCCGCACCGACGACCAGGTCAAGATCCGCGGCCACCGGATCGAACTCGGCGAGATCGACGCCCGGCTGCTGGAGCACCCCGCCGTCACCGCCGGCACCACCGTCGTCCGCGAGGACACCCCCGGCGACAAACGACTCGTCGCCTACGTCACCACCAACTCCGATACTCCACCCAGCACTTCGGAGCTCCGCGAGCACCTGCGCCGCCACCTGCCCGACTACATGCTCCCCGCCGCCTTCCTCACCCTCGACAAACTGCCGTTGACCCCCAACGGCAAGATCGACCGCCGGGCCCTGCCAGCCCCCGACCACGCCCGCCCCGACCTCGACACCGCCTTCACCGCACCCACCACCCCCGCCGAACAAGCCCTCGCCCGGATCTGGGAAGAAGTCCTCGGCCTCGCCACCGTCGGCATCCACGACAACTTCTTCGACCTCGGCGGACACTCCCTCCTCGCCACCCGCGTCACCTCCCGCCTGCGCACCGAACTCGGCCACGAACTCCCCGTCCGCGCCCTCTTCGAGACCCCCACCATCGCCCGACTCGCCACCATCCTCGGCGCGTCGGCAGCGGTCGACACCACGGCCGTCCGCCGCGCGGAACGACCGGCCGCCGTCCCGCTGTCGTACGCCCAGGAACGCCTCTGGTTCCTCGACCGGATGGATCCCGACGGCAACGCCTACACCGTCCCCGTCGCGCTGCACCTGTTCGGTGCGCTCGACCCGGCAGCCCTGGAACAGGCACTGCGGCAGCTCGCGGCCCGGCACGAGATCCTCCGCACCCGGTTCACCGAGGGAGCGGACTCGGCGCCCGCCCAGGTGATCGAGCCCACCAGCACCCTGCCGCTCGTCCAGGTGGACGCCGGCGACTGGGACGACGTCGACCTCGTGGCAGCACTGCACCAGGAAGCGAGCCGGCCCTTCGACCTCGCGCACGGGCCGCTCGCCCGCGCGCACCTGTTCCGCCTCGACCCGCAGCAGCACGTGCTCCTGCTCTCGATGCACCACATCGTCACCGACGGCTGGTCCTACCGCATCGTCGCCAGGGAACTCGACGAGCTCTACGCGGCCCTCCGCGAGCGACGGCCCAGCCGACTGACCGAACCCGCCCTCCAGTACGCCGACTACGCGATCTGGGAGCGCTCCTGGCTCCAGGGCGAGCTGGTCGAGGGGCAGGCGGCCTACTGGCGGGAGCAACTCGCCGGACTGGAACCGCTGGAGCTCCCCACCGACCGCCCCCGCCCCGCCGTCCGCAGCAGCCGAGGCGCCACCCACACCCTCACCCTGCCCGACACCCTCACCACCGCCCTGCACAAACTCGGCCAGGACCACGGCGTCACTACCTTCATGACCCTGATGGCCACCTACCAGATCCTCCTCCACACCTACACCGGCCACCACGACATCGCCGTCGGCACCCCCGTCGCCAACCGCAACCGCTCCGAAACCGAAGACCTCATCGGCTTCTTCGTCAACACCCTCGTCCTCCGCGCCGACCTCACCGGCAACCCCACCCTCCGCGACGTCCTCAACCGGACCCGCGACACCGCCCTCAACGCCTACGCCCACCAGGACCTCCCCTTCGAACGCCTGGTCTCCGAACTCGCCCCCCACCGCGACCTCAGCCGCACCCCCCTCTTCCAAACCATGCTCACCGTCCACGGCTCGACCACGGACATCTCCCACTGCTGGCAGTTGGCAGGACTGGACGTCCAGACGCTTCCGCTGGACGACACGGTCGCGAAGTTCGACCTGACCGTCAGCGCGACCGAGGCCGGCTCCGAGCTGACGATCGACTTCACCTACAGCACCGACCTGTTCGACGCGTCGACCATCGAGCGGCTGGCCACGCACTTCCAGCACCTGCTCACCGCCGTCACCACCGACCCCGACGCGCGGTTGGACGACCTCGACCTTCTCAGCCCGGACGAGCGCCGTCGCATCCTGCACGAGTGGAACGACACCACCGCGCCCTACCCCCACGACCGCACCGTCCACCAACTCGTCGAACAGCACGCCGCCGAACGCCCCGACGCCATCGCCCTCGTCCAGGGCGACCGACGGTTCAGCTACCGCGAGCTCAACGAGCGCGCCAACCAACTCGCCCACCGGCTAAGGGAATCCGGCGTCCACCCCGACACCACCGTCGGCATCTGCGCCGAACGCAGCCCCGAACTCGTCATCGGCCTGCTCGCCGTCCTCAAAGCCGGCGCCGCCTACCTCCCGCTGGACCCGGCCCACCCCACCGGACGCCTCACCCAGCTGGTCCGCTCCACCGGTACCACCATCGTGCTCCACCATCCCCACCAGACCGGTCTGTCGGCCTCCTTCGGTGGCACCCTCCTCGCCCTGGACGACCCGACGACCGCCGGGCACCCGACCACCGATCCCGATCCCGTCGCCCACCCCGGCAACCTCGCCTTCGTCATCCACACCTCGGGATCCACGGGCACCCCCAAGGGCGTCCAGATCACCCACCAGGCCGTCCTGCGCCTCGCCCACAACACCCGCATCGCCGACACCACCCCCGAGGACGTCTTCCTCCACCTCAACTCCATCGCCTTCGACGCCTCCAGCTACGAGATCTGGACCCCCCTCACCACCGGCGCCACCCTCGCCATCGCCACCCCCGGCCGCACCACCACCGAAACCGCCACCCACGACATCCACACCCACCGACCCACCGTCCTCCTCCTCACCACCGCCCTCTTCCACACCCTGGTGGAGGAGTCCTCGCAGGCGCTGGCCGGGGTCCGGCACGTCCTGACGGGCGGCGAAGCCCTGTCCGCCACCCACGCCCGCACGTTCCTGGAGCTCCACCCCGGCTCGGCCGTCGTCAACGTCTACGGGCCCACCGAGAGCACCACCATGGCCACGTGCTTCACCTGTCGGCCGGGGTCGTGGGAGGGTCCGGTGCCGATCGGGCGGCCGATCGACAACACCCGCATCCACCTCCTCGACCCGGCCGGACGCCCCGTCCCCATCGGCGTCACCGGCGAGCTCTACATCGGCGGCGACGGCCTCGCCCGCGGCTACCACCACCAACCCGCCCTCACCGCCGACCGCTTCGTCCCCGACCCGTACGCGACCACCCCCGGCGCCCGGCTCTACCGCACCGGCGACCTCGCCCGCTACCGCCCCGACGGCACCCTCGACTTCCTCGGCCGCACCGACGACCAAGTCAAGATCCGCGGCCACCGCATCGAGCCCGGCGAGATCGACGCCCGGCTGCTGGAGCACCCCGCCGTCACCGCCAGCACCACCGTCGTCCGCGAGGACACCCCCGGCGACAAACGACTCGTCGCCTACGTCACCACCAACTCCGATACTCCACCCAGCACTTCGGAGCTCCGCGAGCACCTGCGCCGCCACCTGCCCGACTACATGCTCCCCACCGCCTTCCTCACCCTCGACCACCTCCCGCTCACCCCCAACGGCAAGATCGACCGCCGGGCCCTCCCAGCACCCGACCACACCCGCCCCGACCTCGACACCGCCTTCACCGCACCCACCACCCCCAACGAACAAGCCCTCGCCCGGATCTGGACCGACATCCTCGGCCTCGCCACCGTCGGCATCCACGACAACTTCTTCGACCTCGGCGGACACTCCCTCCTCGCCACCCGCGTCACCTCCCGCCTGCGCACCGAACTCGGCCACGAACTCCCCGTCCGCGCCCTCTTCGAGACCCCCACCATCGCCGAGCTAGCCACCGCCCTCGGCGAACCGCAGGCCGCCGGCGCACCGCCCGTCGAAGCAGCCGACCGCCCCGCCGCCATCCCGCTCTCGTACGCCCAGGAACGCCTCTGGTTCCTCGACCAGATGGAGCCGGACAGCAACGCCTACACCGTCCCCGTCGCCCTGCACCTGCTCGGCGACCTGGACCGGTCGGCGCTCGGCACCGCCCTGCGGCAGCTCGTCGCCCGGCACGAAGTCCTGCGCACGCGCTTCCCGTTGGGCGCCGATGCCACCCCCGTCCAGGTCATCGACCGGACCGGCAAGCTGCCGCTGGTCAGCATCGAGGCGGGCCACTGGGACGACGCCGGCCTCGCCCGGGCCCTGGCGGACGAGGCGGCCCTGCCGTTCAACCTCGAACACGGTCCGCTCGCCCGCGCGCGCCTGTTCCACCTCGCCCCGCAGGAACACGTGCTCCTGCTCTCGATGCACCACATCGTCACCGACGGCTGGTCCTACCGCATCGTCATCCGGGAGCTGGAGGAGCTGTACGGCGCCCTCCTGGCCGACCGCGCCGACGGCCCCGACCGCCCTGACCGCCCTGCCGGAGCCGACCGGACGAAGGGGCTACCCGAACTCCCGGTGCAGTACGCCGACTTCGCCCTCTGGCAGCGCCGGTGGCTCCAGGGCGAGGTACTGGAGGGGCAGGCGGCCTACTGGCGGGAGCAACTCGCCGGACTGGAGCCGCTGGATCTCCCCACCGACCGCCCCCGCCCCGCCGTCCGCAGCAGCCGAGGCGCCACCCACACCCTCACCCTTCCGGGCGACCTCGCCACCGCCCTGCACGAGCTCGGCCAGGACCATGGCGTCACCACCTTCATGACCCTGCTGGCCACCTACCAGATCCTCCTCCACACCTACACCGGCCACCACGACATCGCCGTCGGCACCCCCGTCGCCAACCGCAACCGCTCCGAAACCGAAGACCTCATCGGGTTCTTCGTCAACACCCTCGTCCTCCGCGCCGACCTCACCGGCAACCCCACCCTCCGCGAAGTCCTCACCCGGACCCGCGACACCGCCCTCAACGCCTACACCCACCAGGACCTCCCCTTCGAACGCCTGGTCTCCGAACTCGCCCCCCAACGCGACCTCAGCCGCACCCCCCTCTTCCAGACCATGCTCACCGTCCAGGACGCCACCCTCGACAGCTGGCAGCTCCCCGGCCTGGACGTCCGCACCCTCCCGCTCGGCGACGACGTCGCCAAGTTCGACCTCACGGTCACGGCCACCGAGTCCGACACCGGCCTGACCGTCGACTTCACCTACAGCACCGACCTGTTCGACGCGTCGACCATCGAGCGACTGGCCACGCACTTCCAGCACCTGCTCACCGCCGTCACCACCGACCCCGACGCACGGTTGGACGACCTCGACCTCCTCAGCCCCGACGAGCGCCGCCGCATCCTGCACGAGTGGAACGACACCACCGCGCCCTACCCCCACGACCGCACCGTCCACCAACTCGTCGAACAGCACGCCGCCGAACGCCCCGACGCCATCGCCCTCGTCCAGGGCGACCGACGGTTCAGCTACCGCGAGCTCAACGAGCGCGCCAACCAACTCGCCCACCGGATCCGGGAATCCGGCGTCCACCCCGACACCACCGTCGGCATCTGCGCCGAACGCAGCCCCGAACTCGTCATCGGCCTGCTCGCCGTCCTCAAGGCCGGCGCCGCCTACCTCCCGCTCGACCCCACCCACCCCACCGAACGCCTCACCCACCTCCTGGCCTCCACCCGCACCGCCGTCGTCCTCCACCACCCCCACCAGGCCGATCTGTTGGCCTCCTTCGGCGGCACCCTGATCCCGCTGGACGATCCGGCCACGGCCGACCGGCCGGCCGCCGATCCCGGCCACCCCGTCGGCCCGCACAACCTCGCCTACGTGATCTACACCTCCGGCTCCACCGGCACCCCCAAGGGCGTCCAGATCACCCACCAGGCCGTCCTGCGCCTCGCCCACAACACCCGCATCGCCGACACCACCCCCGAGGACGTCTTCCTCCACCTCAACTCCATCGCCTTCGACGCCTCCAGCTACGAAATCTGGACGCCCCTCACCACCGGCGCCACCCTCACCGTCGCCACCCCCGGCCGCACCACCACCGAAACCGCCACCCACGACATCCACACCCACCGACCCACCGTCCTCCTCCTCACCACCGCCCTGTTCAACGCCCTGATGGACAACGCCCCGCAGGCCTTCACCACGGCCCGCCACGTCCTGGTCGGCGGCGAGGCGCTCTCCCCCACCCACGTCAACGCCTTCCAGGGGCTACACCCGGACAAGAGCCTGGTCAACGTCTACGGGCCGAGCGAGAGCGCGACCATCACCTCCACCGCCCTGCTGTCGACCCGCCAGGGGAGCACCGTCACGATCGGGCGGCCGATCGACAACACCCGCATCCACGTCCTCGACCCGGCCGGACGCCCCGTCCCCATCGGCGTCACCGGCGAGCTCTACATCGGCGGCGACGGCCTCGCCCGCGGCTACCACCACCAACCCGCCCTCACCGCCGACCGCTTCGTCCCCGACCCGTACGCGACCACCCCCGGCGCCCGGCTCTACCGCACCGGCGACCTCGCCCGCTACCGCCCCGACGGCACCCTCGACTTCCTCGGCCGCACCGACGACCAGGTCAAGATCCGCGGCCACCGGATCGAACTCGGAGAGATCGACGCCCGCCTCCAGCAGCATCCGTCCGTGACCGCCGGCACCACCGTCGTCCGCGAGGACACCCCCGGCGACAAGCGGCTCGTCGCCTACCTCACCACCAGCTCACCCACCCCGCCCACCACCACCGAACTCCGCGAGCACCTGCGCCGCCACCTGCCCGACTACATGCTCCCCGCCGCCTTCCTCACCCTCGACCGCCTCCCGCTGACCCCCAACGGCAAGATCGACCGCCGGGCCCTGCCCGCCCCCGACCAGACCCGCCCCGACCTCGACACCGCCTTCGCCGCACCCACCACCCCCGCCGAACAAGCCCTCGCCCGGGTCTGGGAAGAGGTCCTCGGCCTCGCCACCGTCGGCATCCACGACAACTTCTTCGAGCTCGGCGGGGACTCGATCCTGGGCATGCAGGTGATCGCCAAGGCCAAGCGCTTCGGTCTGCGGCTGACCCCCCGGATGATCTTCCAGTACGAGACGGTGGCCGAGATCGCCGCCCACCAGCACCAAGCCGGCGCGGTCGACGCCGAGCAGGGCCGGGTGGCCGGGGACGTCCCGCTGACGCCCGTCCAGCACTGGCTGTTCGACCAGCGCCCCGCCCGACCGGACCACTTCAACCAGTCGGTCCTGCTCGACGTGGCGGGCCTCGCCCCGGAACTGCTGCGGCCCGCGCTGGCAGCGGTGGTCGACCACCACGACGCGCTGCGCCTGCGCTTCCCCCGGGACGGTGCCGGGCCGGCCCGGCACGGCCTCCCGGCCGACCCCGAGCGGCTGCTGAGCGACGTGGACCTCGCGGCCGTCCCGGACGCCGAACTGACCGACCGGCTCCAGCGGTCGGCCGACGAGCTGCAGCGCGGACTGGACATCGCCGAGGGCCCGCTGGTCCGCGGCGCGCTCTTCGACCTCGGCGGGGCCCGCGGCCGGCTGCTGCTGCTCATCGTCCACCACCTGGTGGTGGACGGCGTCTCCTGGCGGATCCTGCTGGAGGACCTCGGCACCGCGTACGCCGCGCTGGCCGCGGGCCGGGAGGTGCTGCTGCCCGCCAAGACGACCTCCTTCCGCGCCTGGTCACGGAGGCTGACCGAGTACGCCCTCTCCCCGGCCGCCACGGACGAGCTGGCGTACTGGACCGCCGCCCCGCCGCCCGTCCCGCTGCCCCGCGACCGCACCGCGCGAGCCGACGGCAAAACCGGCGATGACGGCAACAACAGCACCGACGGCAACACCGTCGCCGCCGAGGAGCTCGTCACCCTCCGGCTGACCGAGGAGTCCACCGAGGCGCTGCTGCGCCAGGTGCCCCGCGCCCTCGGCACCCAGATCAACGACGTGCTGCTCACCGCCCTCACCGAGGCCGTGGCCCGCTGGACCGGCCGCGACACCGTGCACGTCGACCTCGAAGGCCACGGCCGGGAGGACCTCTTCCCCGAGGTCGACCTCTCCCGCACGGTCGGCTGGTTCACCAGCGTCTTCCCGGTCGCCCTGCGCCGGGAGCCCGGCGCCGGGCCCGCCCGGCAGGCGGGTGCCGTCCGCGACCAGCTCGCCCGGGTGCCCCGACGCGGCGTCGGGTACGGGATCCTGCGCCACCTGGGTGCCCCCGGGGCGCGGGAGGCGCTGGGCCGCCCGGCACCGGAGATCAGCTTCAACTACCTCGGCCAGTTCGACCGCGAGCTGCCCGGCCTGGGCGGCTACGCCGACCCCGACCTGCTGCGGGCCGGCGAACTCGACCCGTCGATGCGGCGCGGCCACCTGCTCCAGGTGACCGGCAGCGTGCTCGACGGGCGGCTGCGGATCGACGTCGGCTACGCGCCCGCCGTCCACCACCGGGAGACCGCCCAGGGCCTGGTGGACGCGATGGAGCGCACGCTCACCGCGCTGGTCGCCGCCGCCTCCGGGGGCGCCGGCCCCACCGCCCCCACCGTCCACGACTTCCCCCTGGCCGACCTCGAAGCATCCGATCTGGCCGCCATCCTCAAGAGGTTCTCCTGATGACCCAGCACAACGTCGAGGACATCCACCGGCTCTCCCCGCTCCAGGCCGGGATGCTCTTCCACTCCGTCGACGACTCCGGCGGCGAACAGCCGTACCTGGTACAGACGGTGGACGAGCTGTCCGGGCCGCTGGACCGCTCGGCGTTCCGGCAGACCTGGCAGCAACTCCTGGACCGCCACACGGCGCTGCGAAGCGTCTTCCTCTGGGAGGACCTGCCCGAGCCGCTGCAGGTCGTGCAGCGGCGGGTCGAGCTGCCGCTCGCCGAACTCGACTGGCGGGCCCACCCGGACACCGAGCAGCGCGCCCGCCTGGACGGGCTGCTGCGGGAGAACCGCGCGGCGGGCCTCGACCTCACCGCGGCCCCGCTGTTCCGGCTGACCCTGGTCGCGGTCGCCCCCGGCCGGCACTGGCTGCTGTGGACCTTCCACCACCTGCTGCTCGACGGCTGGAGCCTCCCGCTGCTCCAGCGGGAGTTCGCCGAGCTGTACCGGGCGGCGCTGAGCAGCGTCCCGGCCCGGCTCCCCGCGCCCGTGCCGTACTCCCGCTACATCGCCTGGCTGGACGCCCAACCGAAGGCGGCGGCCCGGGAGTTCTGGCAGTCGTACCTGGCGGGCTTCGCGGAGCCGACCCGGCTCGGGGTGGACGGGCCGACCGGGCGGACCGGCTTCGCCGCCCACGAGCTGGTGCTGGACCGGGCGCGGTGCGCGCGGGTGCGCGAGTTCGCCCAGCGCAGCCGGGTGACGGTGAACGTCCTGGTGCAGGCCGCCTGGGCGCTGCTGCTCAGCCGGTACGGCAACGGCGAGGACGTGCTGTTCGGCACCACCGTGGCAGGGCGGCCGCCGACCCTGGCCGGTGCGGAGTCGATGGTGGGGATGTTCATCAACACCCTGCCGGTCCGGCTCCGGGTGCCCGGCGGGGAACGGGTGTCGGCGTGGCTGCGCCAGGTGCAGCGGCAGCAGGCCGAGTACCGGCAGTACGAGTTCGGGGCGCTGTCGGAGATCCACGGCTGGAGCGGGCTGCCGAAGGGCTCGCCGCTGTTCCGGTCGATCCTGGTGTTCGAGAACTACCCGGCCGCCCCTGAGCCGGGGCGGCCGGACGAGCTGACCGCCGAGACCCTCCTCAGCGTGGAGAACACCGGCTATCCGCTCACCCTGGTCGCCTACGCGGGCCGGGAGCTGGGGGTCCGGTTCTCGTACGACCGCAGCGTGTTCGACCGGGCCGCGGTCGAACGGATGGCGGGGCACTTCGAGAACCTGCTCGACGCCCTGGTCGCCGCCCCGGACGCCCGGCTGGACGACCTCGACCTGCTCGGCCCCGAGGAGCGCCACCGGCTCCTACGGGACGGGAACGACACCGCCGCGCCCCGCCCGCCGGAGCGCACCGTCCACCAGCTGGTCGAGGAGCAGGCCCGCGCGCGGCCGGACGCCGTCGCCCTGGTGCACGGCGACCGGCGGCTGCGCTACCGCGAGCTCAACGAGCGGGCCAACCGGCTCGCCCACCGGCTCCGGGGCCTCGGCGCCCGGCCGGACACCACCGTCGGGGTCTGCGCCGAGCGCGGGCCCGAGCTGGTCGTCGCCCTGCTCGCCGTCCTCAAGTCCGGCGCCGCCTACCTCCCGCTGGACCCGGCGCACCCCACCGACCGCCTCACCCACCTGCTCCTCTCCACCGGCACCGCCGTCGTGCTCCACGACGCCCACCTCGCGGACCGCCTGGGCCCGTACGACGGCACCCTCCTCGCCCTGGACGACCCCGCCACGGCCGACCACCCCGGCACCGACCCCGACCCCGTCACCCGGCCTGACCACCTCGCCTACGTGATCCACACCTCCGGATCCACCGGCACCCCCAAGGGCGTCCAGATCACCCACCGCAACGTCCTCGGCCTGTTCGCCGCGACCGCCCCGGAGTTCGGCTTCGGGCCACAGGACGCCTGGACCTTCTTCCACTCCTTCGCCTTCGACTTCTCCGTGTGGGAACTGTGGTGCCCGCTGACCACCGGCGGCCGGGTGGTCGTGGTCGACCGGGCGACCGCCACCAGTCCGGCCGAGCTCCTCGACCTGCTGGCCCGGCAGGAGGTGACGGTGCTCAACCAGACCCCGTCCGCCTTCGCGATGCTCCAGCAGGCGCTCGACCCGGCGAGCGCCGCCCGGCTGCGGCTGCGCCTGGTGGTGTTCGGCGGAGAGGCGCTCCGGCCCGCGCGACTGGGCCGCTGGCACGCGCTCATGGGCGAGCGGCCCGTCCGACTGGCCAACATGTACGGCATCACCGAGGTCACCGTGCACGCCACCCTGCGGGACGTCCGGCCCGCCGACATCCTGGCGACGGACCCGGGCTCGCCCGTCGGCCGTCCGCTCGGCAACACCCGGGCGTATGTCCTGGACCCGGCCGGACGGCCCGTCCCGATCGGTGTGCCGGGCGAGCTGTACATCGGCGGCGAGGGCCTGGCCCGCGGCTACCTCGGCCGGCCGGCGCTGACCGCCGAGCGGTTCGTCCCCGACCCCTTCACCCCGGGTGCCCGGCTCTACCGCACCGGCGACCTCGCCCGCCGCCGCGCCGACGGCGACCTGGAGTACCTCGGCCGCGGCGACGACCAGGTCAAGATCCGCGGCCACCGGATCGAGCCCGGCGAGATCGACGCCCGCCTCCAGCAGCACCCGGCCGTCACCGCCAGCACCACCGTCGTCCGCGAGGACGACCCCGGCGACCGGCAGCTCGTCAGCTACCTGACCACCGAGGCCGGGACGGCCCCCACCACCACCGAGCTCCGCGAACACCTGCGCGCCCTCCTGCCCGCCCACATGCTCCCCGCCGCCTTCGTCACCCTCGACCGGCTGCCGCTCACCCCCAACGGCAAGACCGACCGCCGGGCCCTCCCGGCCCCCGGCCGGGCCCGGCCGGAGCTGGCCGCCGACTACACCGCGCCCCGCACGGCCGTCGAGGAGTCCGTCGCCGCGGTCTGGGCGGAGGTCCTCGGCCTCGCCGCCGTCGGGGTCCACGACGACTTCTTCGACCTCGGCGGGGACTCGGTGAAGAGCCTGCGGATCGCCGGGAGACTGCGCCGGCTCGACCTCGCGGTCGGCCCGGGCGACATCCTGCGCAACCCCACCGTCGCGCGGACGGCGGCGGCCGCGCGGGCCGCGGCGGCGGGCGGCCGCACCGAGCGCGGGGCCGACGGTCCCGAGGTGTCCGTCACCTGGCTGAGCCGGGGACCGGACGGGGCACCCGTCCTGTTCTGCTTCCCGGAGATCTCCAACACCGTCCACGGCTACGCCCGGCTGGCGGCCGCGCTCGGCCCCGAGGTCTCGGTGGTCGCACTGGCCGCCGGGCGGCTGCGGGCGGGCGAGGGCCTGCCCGAACTGGCCCGGGCATTTTGGCGGGCGGTCCGCGACGTCCGGCCCACCGGCCCGTACCTGCTCGCCGGGTGGTCGATGGGCGGCGTGGTGGCGGCCGAGGTCGCCCGGCTGATCGAGGAGTCCGGCGAACGGGCCGCGCTGCTGACGCTGTTCGACAGCTGTCTGCCGACGCCGGAGTACCGGGAGCACCTGGCGGGGCGGGCCGAGATCGCCCGGGAGCTGGACGAGAAGCTCCGGGCCGCCGGGCCCGGCTTCCCGGACACCCCGTGGACGGCCGAGGTCGAGGCCCTGCTGCCCGAACTGGACCTGCCGGTGGAGCTGCTGACGCTCGCCCGCGAGGACCTGCTCGCCCACCTGGCGACACTCCGGCACAACCTCGCCGCCCTGATCGCCCACCGGCCGCGCCCGGTGCGCTGCCCGGCGCTGCTCTTCCAGGCGGCGGAGTCGGACTGGCCGGTCCCGCCGGCCGAGGGCTGGGCGGCCTTCGTCGGCTCCCTCACCGTCCGGCCGGCCCGGGGCGGCCACCTCACCCTGCTCCAGGAGCCGTACGTGGCCGGGCTGGCCGCCGAGTTGGGCGCGGCCCTGCGCGACCACCGCCCCACGACCGGCTGACCGGCTGACCGGCTGACCGGCTGACCGGCCCGCGACGCCCGATGGCACCGCCCCCGTTCCGGGGCGGTGCCGTCGTCGTCCAGCGGGGCCGTGCGCGGTCAGTCGGTCGTCGGGCCCTCCTTGAGGACCCGGGCCACCACGGCGACGGCGGCGGTGACGTCCTCGGCGCTCACCCCGTTGTGGACGACCGCGCGGATCCGGCCGTGGCCGAACTCGGTGACCGCCAGGCCGTGCCGGGCCACCGAGGTGACGAAGCTGCGCCAGTCGAAGCGCTCGTCGGTGACCTTGAAGATCACGATGTTGGTCTCGACGGTGTCGACGTCCAGCTCCACGCCGGGCAGCAGCGCCAGGCCCTCGGCCAGCCGCCGGGCGTTGGCGTGGTCCTCGGCCAGCCGGCCCCGGGTGTCCAGTGCGACCAGCGCGGCCGCCGCCAGCAGCCCGACCTGGCGCATCCCGCCGCCGAGCATCTTGCGCAGCCGGCGGACCCGCTCCACGAACTCCGCGCTCCCGGCCACCATCGAACCGACCGGCGCGCCCAGGCCCTTGGAGAGGCAGAACTGCACCGAGTCGACGTGCGCGGTGATGTCCGCGACCTCCACCCCGGCGGCGATCGCCGCGTTGACCACCCGGGCGCCGTCCAGGTGCACGGCGACGCCGCGCTCGTCCGCGAAGCGGCGCACCTCGGCCAGGTAGTCGAGCGGCAGCACCACGCCGCCGCAGCGGTTGTGGGTGTTCTCCAGGCAGATCAGCGAGGGCAGCGCGAACTGCGGGTCGTCCGGGTCCTTCGGGAAGGCGGCGGCCAGGTCGGCCAGCGCGATGGTGCCGTCGGCCTGGTTGGGCACCGGCTCGTAGACGACCCCGCCGCAGACCGCGGCGCCGCCCGCCTCGTACAGCCAGATGTCGCTCTCGGCGCCGACCACGGCCTTGGTGCCGCGCGGGGCGTGGGCCATGATCGAGGCGAGGTTGGCCATGGTGCCGCTCGGGAAGAAGCAGGCGGCCTCCTTGCCGGTCAACTCGGCGGTGCGGCGTTCGAGCTCGTTGACCGTCGGGTCCTCGCCGTAGACGTCGTCGCCGAGCTCCGCCTCGGTGATCGCGGTGAGCATCTCGGGCGTCGGCAGTGTGAAGGTGTCACTGCGCATCTCGATCACGGCGGGAAGGTCCTCTCGTTCCGGCACGGTGCGGGGTGGATCAGCTCGCCGGGACGGGCTCGGCGAGCTGCCGGGCGGCGCCGGGGCGCAGCCTGGCGGTCACCGGGAGGTGCTTGATCCCGGCGATGAAGTTGGAGGCCAGGTGCGCGACCGGGCCGGCCGGTTCGAAGCGCTCGACCAGTTCGGTGACCTCGGTGAAGAACTCGCCGAGGGCGATCCGGGCGAGCGGGGCGCCGACGCAGTAGTGCGCGCCGAACCCGAAGGCGACGTGCCGGTTGGGGGTGCGCGCCACATCGAAGCGGTACGGGTCGTCGAAGACCGTCTCGTCGCGGTTGGCCGAGCCCAGCCAGGCGACCACGGCCTCGCCGGCCCGCACCGGTTCGCCGCCGAGGACGGTGTCCTCGGTGGCGTAGCGCATGGCGTGGGTGGCCGGGGAGGCCCAGCGCAGGCCCTCCTCGACGGCGGAGGCGACGGTGGCCCCGCCGTCGAGCAGCCGCCGGTACTGGTCCGGGTGCTCCAGCAGGGCGTTGACGGTGGTCGCGATGACGTGCGGCGCGGTGACGTTGGCACCGAGCAGCACGTTGTAGCAGTTGTAGATGACCTCGTCGAGCCGGATCGTGCGGTCGCCGACGGTGAGCTGCTGGAGCAGCCCGACCAGGTCCTCGCGCGGGGTGCGGTCGGCGGCCACCTCGGCGAAGTAGTCGAAGAGTTCGTGGTGGGCGGAGACCAGCTGGTGGCCGCCGGAGTCGTCCCGGGAGGCGGGATCGGCGGGGGCGATCGCGACGGTGGTGAGCCTGGTCAGTTCGGGCCAGTCGGCCTCGGGCAGGCCCATCAGGGCGCCGGTGAACATCATCGGGAAGGCGGTCATCGCGGCCGCCAGGTCCCAGGGTTCGCCGCTCGCCAGCGGTGCCAGCAGCTGCCGGGCCATCCGGCGGATGGCCGGGCGGCGGGCGGCGAGTTCGCGGGCGGAGAGCGCCTGGGCGACGGGGCGGCGCAGGTAGCCGTGGATCGGCGGGTCGCTGGCGACCATCATCCGGTCGGCGGCCGGGTCCTGTTCGCCGAGGACGGAGAGCATGTTGCCGCGCCGCGAGGTGTAGAGCGCGTGGTCGCGCAGCACGGTGCTGGTCTCGGCGTGGGCGGTGACGGAGACGTAGCCGCGGCCGCTCGGTACGGTGAGCCGGGTGACGGGGGCCTTGTGGCGGTAGTGGCGCCAGACCGCGTGCGGGTCGCCGGTGGCGTAGAAGTGCGGGTCGCTCAGGTCGACGAGTTCCGGGTCCGGTGCCCCGTCCCGCTGCCCGTCGTCGCCGGGGCCGGTGATCCTCACCGGTCGGCCCCGGTCGGGGCGTCGGAGGCGAGTTCCGGCCGCTGGGTCCTGATGTGGTCCGCCAGTCCGGCCACGGTGGGGTTGAGGTAGAAGGCCCGGGCCCGGATCACCGCCTCGAACTCGGCGGTGATCTCCCGGGTGATCCGGCTGGCGGTCAGCGAGTGCCCGCCGAGGTCGAAGAAGTCGTCGTCGACGCCGACCGGTTCGACGTCGAGGACCTCCTGCCAGAGCACGGTGAGCCGGTGCTCGACCGGGTCGGCGGGCGCCCGGTAGGGTACGTCGCCGTCCGGGCGGGTCCGGCCGCGCCGGGCGGCCAGGGCGTCCCGGTCGACCTTGCCGTTGGGCTTGAGCGGCAGCCGGTCCACCCAGACCAGGGCGGTGGGGATCATGCCGGTCGGGAGCTCCTCGGCCAGGGTGCGGCGCAGTTCCACCGAGGAGACGGCGTAGGGGCCGCTGTAGAAGCCGACCAGTCGGCGGTCGCCGGGGCCGTGGTCCTGGAGGACGACGGCGGCGTCCTGGACGTCGGGGTGGCGGCGCAGCCGGGCCTCGATGTCGTCGGACTCGATCCGGACGCCGTTGACCTTGAGCTGGCCGTCGGCCCGCCCGGCGAACTCGTAGGCGCCGTCGGGGCCGCGCCGGGCGAGGTCGCCGGTGTCGTACATCCGGGTGCCGGGGGCGCTCGCGTACGGGTCGGGGAGGAAGCGGTCGGCGGTGAGGCCGGGCAGTCCGAGGTAGCCGTGGGCGAGGCCGGCGCCGTTGACGAAGAGCCGGCCGACGGTGCCGTCGGGCACCGGGTCCAGCCGCTCGTCGAGGACGACCATGCCGGTGCCGTCGATCGGTCCGCCGATCGGGACGCCGCGGTCGCCGAGCGGTGCGCGCACGGGGTGGGTACTGGTGAAGGTGGTGTTCTCGGTGGGGCCGTAGGCGGCCGAGACGAGGGTGTCGGGCAGGGCGGCGGCGGCCCGGTCGACGTGTTCGGCGGAGAGCACCTCGCCGCCGGTGAACAGCCGGCGCAGGGCGGGCAGGTCGGTCAGGCCCGCCTCGACCGCCTGGTGGAACAGGGCGGTGGTGAGGAACAGCACGGTGGTGCCGGTGTCCCGGGCGGCCTTGACCACCTCCGCCGGGCCGAGCCGGCCGGCCGGGGCGAGCGCCAGGCAGCCGCCGTTCAGCAGCGGGCCCCAGATCTCCAGGGTGGAGGCGTCGAAGGCGACCGGGGCGAGCTGGAGGAAGACGTCGTCGGGCCGGGCGTCGAGGTAGCCGGCGTCCAGCACCAGGCGCAGCACGGCGCGGTGCGGCACGCAGACGCCCTTGGGGCGGCCGGTGGAGCCGGAGGTGTAGGCGACGTAGGCGAGGTCCTCGGGGGTCTGTCCGCCGTGGGCGCCGGGGTCGTCCGTCGCCGGTGCGGCGGCCGCGTCGAGGTGCCTGGCCGTCGCGTCGAGGTGCTCGGCCGTCACGTCGAGCCGGTCGGCGGCCACGTCGAGCTGTTCGGCGGCCACGTCGAGGTGCTCGAACGCGCCGTCGAGCTTCGCCCGTCGGTCCGCGTCGGTGACCACCAGCGACACCTCGGCGTCGCCCAGGATGGTGTGCAGCCGGGCGGGCGGGTCGCCCGGGTCGACGGCGACGTAGGCGGCGCCCGCCTTGAGGATGCCGAGCAGGGCGACGACCAGCCGGGGCGAGCGCTCCAGCAGGACGCCGACCCGGTCGCCGCGGCGTACGCCCCGGTCGCGCAGCCGGGCGGCGAGCGCCCCGGCGGCGGCGTCGAGGGCGCCGTAGTCGAGGTCGCCGGCCTCGCTGCGGACCGCGGTGGCGGTCGGCGCGGCCGCCGCGACGGCGGCGAAGCGGCTCGCAAGGGTCCACCCCTGCTGGGGAACTGACTCGGTCGTGCCCGGTGATTCCAACATGGTGCGGTCGCGGATCCCTTCGCGCGAAACCCTTGCCCTGTCAGTTCTTGACGAGAAGTCAGTGAATGGAGTTCGGATAGTGGGTAACGAACTCTTTTGCCGAGTCGTGGACTTGGGGTCCGGCTATGCCCCCACCTCGAACGCTTCGGATGCTATTCAGCGTGACGATGCGCCGTCAAGAGCGGACCGGATCTCTCCGTCCCCGCAACGCCAACTCACCACGGGTGATCGGGATTTTCCCCTTTTGCTTGCACTGCACGTGGGGCAGCTCCTACTGTCATGGAGTGATCAGGAGTCGCGGCAGTGTGCTGCCCTGAGCACCGTCATCGGTCGACCGGACTCGACGTCGACCCAGACAGGCCATCCCCAAAAGGGAGAGAGCAGGGAAGTCCGTGGGTGAGCGGCAACGTTCCGGCGTGGTCGCCGGAACCGACATCGTCGACGTGGCCGGAATCGGCTTCGGCCCCTCGAATCTGGCCCTCGCGGCCGCCATTTCGGAGATCGCCGACGGGGCCCCGGTCACCGCGCGCTTCTTCGAGGCGCAGCAGCGCTTCGGCTGGCACCGGGGCATGCTGATCGAGGGCGCCACCATGCAGGTCTCGTACCTCAAGGACCTCGTGACCATGCGCAATCCGACCAGTCCGTACTCGTTCCTGTGCTACCTGCAGGCCAAGGGCCGGCTGGCGGACTTCATCAACACCAAGTCCTTCTACCCGCTGCGGGTGGAGTTCCACGACTACCTGGAGTGGGTCGCGGAGGGCTTCGCGGACCTCGTCTCCTACGGCTCGCGGGTGGTGGCGGTCGAGCCGGTCGCCGGCGAACAGGGCGTCGAGTTCCTCGACGTGGTCTTCGTCGCGGCCGACGGCACCCGCCAGGTGCAGCGCGCCCGCAACCTGGTGATCGCCGCCGGGATCGAGCCCAAGCTGCCCGCCGACCTGCCGCACTCCCCGCGGATCTGGCACACCTCCCGGTTCCTGCCGGAGGTGGAGCGGATCGCACCGCAGGACCCGCGCTCCTTCGTGGTCCTGGGCTCGGGCCAGAGCGCGGCGGAGGCGATCGAGCACCTGCACGCGCGCTTCCCGCGCGCCCAGGTGCACTCGGTGCACTCCCGGTACGGGTTCAGCGTCGCCGACGACAGCCCGTTCGCCAACCAGGTGTTCAACCCCGAGGCGGTGGACCGTTTCCACACCGCCCCGGACGACGTCCGGCAGCGCCTCATCGAATATCACGCCGGCACCAACTACTCGGTGGTGGACGCCGATCTGCTGCAGTCGCTGTTCCAGCAGGCGTACCTGGAAAAGGTGGCCGGAAATCCCCGGCTGAATTTCCACAACGTCTCCCGGGTGCGCGAAGTGACGGAAACTCCGGACGGCCTGCGGATCGACGTGGAATCGCTGTCCTCCGGCACCAGCACCATCCTGGAGGCCGAGGCGCTGGTGTGCGCCACCGGCTACACCCGCACCGACCCGGCGGTCTTCCTGGACGGCCTGCTGCCGCACTGCGGGCTGGACGACCAGGGCCGGCTGCGGCTCGACCGGGAGCACCGGGTGGTGACCGACGAGAGCGTGCGGTGCGGGATCTACGTCCAGGGCTTCGGCGAGCACAGCCACGGGCTCTCCGAGACCCTGCTGTCCCTCTCCGCCGTCCGCGCCGGGGAGATCGGCGACATGCTCGTCAAGGCACTGTCCGGCTGACCCCCGCACCGACCGGCGCTGACCCGCGCACCGGCCGGCCGACCCCCGCACCGACCGGGTGAGCCGGTCGGCCGGCCGCCCGGGGCAGACCCGGCAGCGCCGAAACACTGAGACCGAGGAGTACGAGTGTTCACGCCGAAGCTCTACCAGGTGGACGGGGACGACTGGCCGCTGCGGGTCATCGAGCGGCACCCGCTCGCCGTGCTGACCGGCAACGGGAACCCGACGCCCAACGCCACCCACGTGCCGGTGATCGTGCCGCCCGACGCCGCCCCGGGCGACCCGCTGCAGGGCATGCGCCTGTGGACCCACATGACCCGGGTGAACCCGCACTGGCAGCAGCTCGTCGCCGACGGCGGCGGCCCGGCGAAGCTCGTCTTCCACGGGCCGAACGGCTACGTCACCCCGACCCTCTACTCCGCCCCGATGGTCGCGCCGACCTGGAACTACGTGGCCGTCCACCTGGAGGGCACGATCGGACTCGCCGAGGACGACGAGACCCTGACCATCGTCCACACCACCGCCCAGACGCTGGAGGACCGGTTCGGGGACGGCATGCCGCTCGCCCCCTCGCTGGAGTACCACCGGCAGATCGTCGGCGCGGTCGGCGGCATCCACTTCACCGTGACCAAGGTCGAGGTGATGTTCAAGCTGAGCCAGGAGAAGGACCCGGAGGTCCAGCAACGGGTGCTCGACCGCTTCGCCGGCAGCGACTCCGGGCTGCACCGCGAGGTGGCCGACACCATGCGGGCGCTGCGGCTGGGCGCCGACGAGCGCTGACCCGGTAGGGTCCGGACAACGCCGGAGGCCCGGGGTGGTTCCACCACCCCCGGGCCCCCGCGGTGGCGGGCCGGGCGGGGCGCCCCGGGGGGCCCCCCAGGCCCCGGGGCGTTATAAAAAAAGTAGCGGGCGACGAATTAGGGGGTGTATATA